>JBBRMY010000101.1:0-9740 GCA_038230595.1 Ignavibacteria bacterium | reverse complement strand
GAAATTCAAATGCAGATAATGAAGTAATATGGAATGTTGCAAATGTTCAAAGCGGAATTTATTATGGAGTTATCGATGCAGAAATTGATGGCCAGAGTTATACAAAGATAATTAAGATAGCTGTGGTGAAGTAAGCTTTATTATCATTCGATAAATAATTTCAGACCTGACAGGATTTTTCTTTCAGGTCTTTTTTTTGATGACTTCTTGTGGCTATTGGTGGAAAAGCGACATCAACAGCGGTTGAAGTGGCGGTTATTCTGCAGTTCTTGCTTCCCTTTCCTTTTTATTTTTAACATCCTTTTCAAATCCATAATTAATTATTTTAGTGTTAACGAACTATATGGATCTTTACGCACTTTTGCTTATTACAGTTTATCTTTTAACTTTCATTCTGATCAAATACGGACTTATCAGATCATGCAGGCTTAAATATTCAGATAAACCTGTAAAGACAGTTTCAATTATTGTTGCAGCGAAAAATGAAGAGAAAAACATTAAGAATTGTATAGACTCTTTAAAAAAGCTCAATTATGAGTTAATCACTGAGATCTTTCTTGTAAATGACAATTCGACTGATATAACTAAAGAAATAATGGTGAGGGAAACTGAAGGATTTCCTTTATTCAGAGTTATAGATTCTTCAAAAGAGAATCCCGGAAATCTTAAAGGCAAAGCAAATGCGTTAAACACTGCAATCGGACAATGCACAGGTGAGATAATTTTAGGGACTGATGCAGACTGTGAAGTTGAAAGCAACTGGGCAGGTGAGATAGTAAAATATTACGATGAAGAAACCGGAATGGTCTGCGGATTCACTCACATATCATACGATGACAGCATGTTCCAGAAAGTGCAGGCTCTTGACTGGATTTATCTTCAGACAATGGCTTCAGGCAGCAGCGGAATAAAGCAGACATTAAGCTGCATTGGAAATAATCTGTCATTCAGCAGAAAAGTTTATAGTGAAATAGGCGGATATCAGAATATCAGTTTCTCTGTAACTGAAGATCTTGCCCTAATGCAAAAAATCCATTACGACAGACAGTATGATATTAAATATCCGGTAAACAAAAATGCATTAGTTTCAACAAATGCATGTTCAGATTTTTCGGAATTATATAATCAAAAAAGAAGATGGTTTAAAGGAGGATTAAAGATCAATTTACTCGGGTTTTTTCTGGGGATCCAGCTTTACCCGGTTAATCTTACTCTAATTACCGGCTGGCTTTTTTTGTCATTACCTGTTTATGCAGCATTCGTAATTATCAAATTTTTATCCGATATCATTCTGATAAATTCAACTATGAAGGAATTTAATATAACTTCACTCTATAAATACTTTATTCCATTTCAGCTTTACTTCGCATTCTATGGATTGCTACTGCCGCTTACATTTTTAATCTCCCAAAGGATAAGCTGGAAACAAAGAAAGTTTTAGAATTTAATGAGTGGTATATGGAATCTTGTATTGAACAAAACCATTCCATAAGATCTCGATTTCAGATATTTAAAGGAGAGATCAAATATAAATAAAGTAAAGCCTGCCCCGCCACCGTATGCTATCTGACTTTCACTAAGAGCAATATCAGAAGGAACATTTTCAACCGGAGTTGCATTTCTTTTAGCATTAATTGTACGAAGCTCTAATATTATAAAAGGTGTTGTAAAATTTGATTTAAGATATTTTGAAAGAAGTATATCAATATTACCTCCAAAGCTTACCGTTTTAGTTTCAAATACATCAAGTAAATGCTGTGACTTGTATTCATCTTTTCCGGGAAATTTCTGAAATTCAAGAAAGCCTGCTATAACAAACGGATAAAGCTTTGTGCTGGCATACTCAATCCTGAATCCATAATTGAACGCACCTTTGGAATTGAGTGCAAGGTCTCCTATAGGATAGCTTGCTCCAAACATCGGAGCTATGAATATCCCACCGACATTTAGTGTAGTTGATCTTCGGCTTTTTGGAATAATAGTGTCGCGGGAAATATCTATCGTAATATTTTTGTAAATATCAGGACTGTTGAATTTTAATTTCAGAGCAGTCTGAGAGAATGAAAATGCAGGGAATATTAATAATATTATTAATACAGATGAGTAGAGCTTTATAACTTTCAATTTCTATTAGTTGATTTTAAAAGAGGTAAAGTTCCGTTGAATAGCTTCTTAAATTTAAGTTTATCAGATCTGGAAATAGAGCCTTTTTTATATGCGAGCTCAGAAGCTGCATTCCCAAGTACAGAATATGCAGGTATTAAATCTTTTTTATTCTTTTTTAAAGCAGTCAAATGCCTGCCGATCATTTCAATATCATTTCTTTCAACCGGACCTGTTAATGAACTCTTTGCACCTGACTCTTTTATATTTTTAAGAGTACTGGTAATAATTGGCTCAAAAATATTAAAGTTATCTGCTTTTTTACCTGTGATATTACGACTTAATTCCGAAACAATATCACAAAGTATTACCAGATAATTAGATGCAAACACACTCGCTATGTGATAAATATACTTTTTAGAAGGTGGTATTACAATGTATTTTGAGCTTAAAAGTACTGCAACTTTCTTTAAAATTGAGATCGCATTTCTGCCTCCTTCAATACCGAAATATATTCCGGAGAGGAGAGAATTATTCTGAACAGATATCCTGTTGAATGTCTGGATAGGATGAAAAGATGCAATATTACTATTACTAATTTTTTTACTTTTTAATATATCGGAGGACAGAGCACCTGAGATATGAATTATAAGCTTATCTTTCAAACTCACATTCAGTTTGTAAATGCTATCAGCCATTCTTTTTATTTCATTATCTCTTACTGCTATAAAAATTATATCTGAGTTTTCAATTATTTTATCAGTAATTTTATTTCCAACGGATGAACCTTTGATCTTTAAAGATAACTTTTTTAATTTTTTAATATCGCTATCAATTAAGAATTTCACAGAAGCACCGGCAGCAGAGAGCTCAATTGCAAGCGCTGATCCTGCTTTGCCTATACCGATAATACATATTTTATGCTTTTTGATATTCAAGCTCACATCCTAATTTTCAAGAATAATTGTTACCGGTCCATCATTTAAAAGTTCAACTTTCATATCAGCTCCGAATATTCCTGTTTTGATCCTGTCTTCTTTGTAATTATTTTTCAATTCCTGAATAAATTTTTCATATATAGGTTCAGCTTTTTCCGGACGCATTGCATTCATGAATGATGGCCTGTTCCCGCTTTTCCCATTGTCAGCACACAGAGTGAATTGAGATATCAGCATAATCTCTCCTTCAATATTTTTAACAGATAAATTCATTTTACCTTCATCGTCAGAGAATATCCTCAGATCAGCAATTTTAGCTGCAAGATACTTTATGCTTTCTTCAACATCACTTGTTGAAATACCGAGTAAAACAAGAAGTCCATTACCAATCTCAGAATGGACAGTGTTATTTATAGTTACTGATGTCTTTGAAACTCTTTGAATTACAACTTTCATAACTCGATCTTTAAAACCCTGAAATTATCTGAGAGGTCCTTAATGAAATAATAATTTTTTATCCCGAGATCATTTAAAAGTTCTTCAAGCTTTTCTTTAGCATTATATGCGATCTCGAAATATATTTTCCTTTTAGATCCTTTTGCTGCTTCAATTATTTTTTTATAAAAGCTTATACCATCAGAATTATCAGTTAAAGAGTTTAAAGGTTCATGATCTTTAACATGCTTTTCAAGTTCATTATATTCATTAAGCGGGATATAAGGAGGATTAGAAATTATAAAGTCGAACTTTTCATCTATGGAGCTAATAGTAAATATATCTTCTTTGATAAATTTAACTTTAGAATTAGAATCTTCCGATAGAAGATTTTTTTTATTAATTTCTGCAATTTCAAGAGCAGTATCCGAAATATCAGTGGATGTTATGTGCACAGGTTTTTCAAAAGAAACCAGTTCTTTTGCAATTGAGATGCTGATGCAGCCTGAACCGGTACCGATCTCATAAATATTAATTTCAGAAGTTTCTGTGGCTTTGATATCCTTTAAAACATTTTCAACGAGAATCTCAGTTTCAGCCCGGGGTATAAGTACATTTTTATTAACTATAAATTCTGATCTGTAAAAAGATGCTTTTCCCAATATATATTGAAGCGGTTCTCCTGCTAACCTTCGCTTTACAAGCTCCCGATATTCATTTAATTCAGCAGTCTGAAGAGGCTTATCGAAATTGAGATAAAGCTCCATCCGGCTGCATTTCAATATTGAAGAAAGGAGTATTTCTGCAATCAGTCTGGCTTCCGGAATGTTTTTTTTAGTGAAATGTTCAGCTGTAAGCTTTACAATTTCAAGCACGGTATATTTTAAATCATTCAAAGATCGATATTCAGTTACTTTCTTGCTGAAGTTAAAACTCTATTTATTTTCATAAGCGATCTTTCCATCAATAATAGTTTTCAGTACTTTCACACTCAAAAGCTTTTTAGGATCATTTGCAAAAATATCCTCTGAGATAACAAGCATATCAGCAAATTTCCCCTTTTCAAGCGAGCCTTTTTTCTTTTCCTCAAAACCGCTGTAAGCAGCATAAGTTGTAAAGCATTTCAACGCTTCTAACAAAGATATCTTCTGATCAGGATTCGGTATGACAGTCTTAACTGTATCGGCAATCTGGCGTGCAGTCAGATAATAGATCTGAATAAAAGGATTTATCTGGTGATATGGAAAATCGGAGCCGGCAGCTAAATAGCCTGAAGACTTCAAGAGTGAATTCCATAATGCGCCTCTTTTACTTTCATCAGTTCCAATTAAGGAAGGCGCATTAATAACATCATATAGATTTGTTTCAGGGGTAACAACAGGAATAACTTTCAGATCCTTAAGCTTATTAATATCCTGCATGTCAGCAAACTGAAGCTGGTCAATTATGGTTCTGTGATCTGTCAGATTTTTTTCTTTAACAATTTTTTCAATTACTTTCAGAGAAGAATTCAGAGCTCTGTCACCAACGGCTTTTATACAGAATTGAAAATTCTTTTCAACAGCTTTTCTCATAGCACCTTCTATTACAAATTCATCGCTGTATGGTACTTTTCTTTTTGGCTCTTGCAGGAAATCATTTTTCATTGCAGCATCCTGATCTTCAAAAGCTCCGTCATAATCAATAGATACAGATCTGACAGTCAGGTGACCTTTATAATCTTCTTCAATTCCTTTTTTTAAATAATCATCTATGCCTTTATCTTCCGAACTGAGAACTGCATATAGCTTTACAGGGAATTTATTTTTATCAATTAACTCTTTAACAATTCCAAGTCCGTCAACTGATACGCTTCTGTCATGAATTTCTGTAATACCATATTTTAAAAGTTCATTAGATCCTTTTTCGATCATTGAATTGTAATCATCTTTTGAAATTTCCGGTACCTTTTCTTTTATTATGCTTTGTGCATCATCGTAGAATATTCCTGTAAGTTCTCCATTGTCGTCAACTTCAATCTCGCCATTTCCTGAAACTTCAGTGTTTTTAGTGATACCTGAAGTCTGGATCAATTTTGAATTTACCCAAACAGTTGAACCCGTGATATCAAGAAGGTAGACATTATTCTGAGGCGCAACTTCATCTAAAACCTTTCTGTCTAATTTCTGCTGTTCGGCTTCAGTAAATCTGGAAGGATCCCATCCGTAACCACCAATCCATTCACCCGGCTTTGATGACTTAACCTTATCAGCTACAAGCTGCTTTACATCAGCAATACTTTTAGCCTGAGCCATGTTTATAAAGTTCAGGTTCTTTGAGAATTCAATTAGGGATGCTTCACAGTCAATGAAACCCGGAATAACAACACTCCCTTTAAGATCAATAACATTATCCGATTTATATTTATCACTTATTTCTTTAGTTGAGCCAAGATCAAGAATTTTGCCTTCTGAGATGGCAGCAGCTTCAAAGACTGTATTGTTATTATCTAAAGAGTAAATCTTCCCATTAATATATATAGAATCAGGTTTTTTTGAGCAAGAGGTTAAGAAGGAGCATATAATTAAAACTATGAGTAATCCGGTAAATTTTTTCAAGTCCATATAAATTTTATTTAAGCTCTAAAATCAGGTTTTTAACAAATTAATTCAATCACAATCGGAATAATCTTCTTTAATTAAAACCTGCTAAGATGTAGTAATATAGGATATTTGCATAAAGGTATTGAATTTAAATTCTGAGATACGTAGATTTTGCTACAATCAACACTATGAGAAAGAACTTCGCAATAAAAAAGCTTTACTATTCAATAAGTGAGGTCAGCAAAATAACAGATCTGGAGCAATATGTTCTGCGATATTGGGAAACAGAATTTGACAGCTTAAAACCGGCAAAAAATCTATCAGGGAACAGAATTTATACTAATAAGGATATTAAGCTTATACTTTATATAAAAAAGCTTTTAAGAGAAGAAAAGTATACGATCGAAGGTGCAAAAAAACTGATCAAAGCCTATTCACTGGCAGAAGAAAAAGATCCTGAACAAAATGATGATGAAAAAGCTTCAACTTTAAAAGATATAAAAGCACCCGGGAAACATGAACCAAGTCTGTTTGATCAGGGTCAATTTGGCGGACAAAATAAGGATAAAAATGATTCTGAAGAAAAAGATAATCTAAAAAAAGATCTTATAGAAATGAAACAGCTCCTGAATAATCTGCTTACTGAGTTGTAGCCCCCTCTCACTTATTCCTTATCAAAAGTATGTGGTAAGGAATAAGTAATTTCACCTATGTGATTCCAAATTATTTACATTCAATTATTACTGTGTTAATCTTTTCGTAAAACCACCAACTTATAATTATATTATTATTTTGCAAATTATTTTGCATAAAATTATGTTATACATTATAGCTTGACATAAGAGATTATATACCATAGATTGTTATGGTATGAAAAACAGCAGTAAAATATCTCTAAGGTCAGAAACAGAATTACTAGATGACGTTCTTTACAATATCGTTAAGTATGATTTTAATTTCAAAGTCAGTGAAGACAAGATAGATATTTTTTATAAGACAGATGAAGTAGTAAGTTATAAGCTGAAAAATATTGAATCAATCTTCCTGAGATACTTAAACGATCGCTTTAAAAATAACAGACACTAAAATTTTAATATTAATAAAATGAAAAATCTAAAAGAAAATCCATCAATGCTAATGAGATTAAAAAGAAAAAATCTTATTGAAGCTTACTTGCTAAGCCTTGCATATAATGAAAAGATAAACGCGTTGGAGTTCGATTTTACACGCAGCTACAGCCTGACACTGAACTGCAACGGAATTGAAAAGCACTTTCCTATCAATACTCCGTTAAATTATATCAAAGCTCAGATCGAAAAGATCATTGCGCATCCTGAGAAAGAATATCATTCTGAATTCAAGAACAGATATGGAATATTCCATAACAGCGCTTTTGTGAATTAGATCTTTTGACCTAAGTTTCGAAAGCAGTATACTATATAAAAATGGCTCAGATAAAATAAAACTATCTGAGCCATTTCTTTTTCAGGTATGAAAAAAATATTTTAATTCAGGACTTTAGCTTTGCCGCTATGAAATTCACTTTATTTCGTAAGACTAAATTAACACTTCAGTACAAAAGTTAATTGTGAGCTTTGCTCATCTTTTTGATAAATGAATATTACCGGCATTAGTCTCAATTGTTATAGGACTGCCGCCGCCGTTGATCTTACCTGATGCACTGCTGGAAGTGGAATAGTCACTCTTTTTTTCAGGAGTGATTAGATCTGATACTATCTTACCTACGGTTGTGCTTAAATTCAGATCAGCACTAGTGCTTTCAGGGATGGAAGCTTTAATATTCCCTGCCATAGTATTAAGATTTATTCCAGTATTATTTCCAAGATAATCGAGAGAAATATTTCCTCCGAAAGTTACAGCATCTATCGATCCATCGGAACCGGCAAGAGTAATATTTCCGCCACGTGTTTGAGTTTTAACATTACCTGTAAATGCGTCAACAAGAACATTTCCGCCATCAGTGAAAGCATTTAAATTTCCACGGATACTATTAATAGCTATGTTACCACCTTTAGTTGTAAGTGAGGTATTTCCTGTTATAGAATTCATTTTAATATTACCGCCATAAGATGTGATCAATACTTCACCATTTATATTATTAGCTTTAATATTACCGCCTTTGGTTTTCAGATCTAATGAATATGAAGCAGGAACTGAAACATCAATAGTCAGGCTTAAATTTTTATATGAATGATCTACCTGCTCTTTAAAAGTAATTTTTAATTCGATACCATCTGAGACTTCAGATGCAGTAATATTAAAATTATTTTTATAATCAGGATTTCCATTTATAAGGATCTTAACCATATCAGATGATGAGCCTGTAACATTTATATTTCCAAGATCTGTATCAGCTTTAAATGACTTACCTGAAGAAGTAGTAAAATCGTGCTGATAATATTCGACTGTTTGCTGTGAAAATGTATCTGACACACTAAACAAAGCAGCTGCCAGAATGAGAAATGTGAAAAGCGGAATTGCGAAAAAAGGTCTCATGGCTATATATTTTAATTTGCAATTTTTTCTAATAATACGATGATTAACTTTAAAAGTTTTAACAATAAAAGAAAAATAAGATGGACTTGTTCGGGAATGAAGAAAACAAAGCGGAACCGGGTAAAAATACGACTAAAAGCGATACTTCTGCACCATTAGCGGAAAGAATGCGTCCAAGGACACTGGAAGAATACGCCGGGCAGCAGGATATAATTGGTGAAGGTAAGCCGTTAAGAATTATGATCGAGAAGAGATCGCCTTCTTCAATAATCTTCTGGGGACCTCCCGGCACAGGAAAGACCACACTTGCTCTGTTGATTGCTGAGCTTTCGGGAACAGACATGATAAAGTTATCGGCAGTTTCATCAGGAGTGAAAGAAGTTCGTGAAGCTATAAAAACGGCTGAATTGAATATGCTCAGAAAAAAGAAACGAACAATACTTTTTATTGATGAAATTCACAGATTCAGTAAATCACAGCAGGATTCACTTCTTCACAGTTCTGAAACAGGCCAAATAATTCTCATTGGTGCAACTACAGAAAATCCTTCATTCGAAGTTATTGCCCCTCTTTTGTCAAGAAGCAGAGTATTTATTTTAAAAGATCTATCAAAAGAAGAGCTTATAAAAATTGTAAATAATGCTATCGAAAATGACATAGTGCTTAAGCAGTTAAAAGTTACTTTTGAAGATATAGATATACTTCTTTATTTATCAGGGGGTGATGCAAGAAAGCTTCTTAACGGGCTGGAACTTGCTATTAATCTTGCACGTAAAGAAAATGAATTCGATGTCCATTTAACGGTTGAAAATATAAAGCAGGCTTTCCAATTTAACTATGCGAAGTATGACAAGAATACTGAAGAGCATTATAATATTATTTCTGCCTTTATAAAAAGTGTTAGAGGAAGTGATCCAGATGCAGCGCTATACTGGATGAGCAGAATGATTGCAGGAGGAGAAGACCCGAAATTCATTGCACGAAGAATGATCGTTCTTGCCTCAGAAGATATAGGTAACGCAGATCCATACGCACTGACGATGGCTGTGAGCGCCTTTACAGCTATAGATTTCATAGGAATGCCTGAAGGACGACTCGTGCTGGCGCAGGCTGCGACTTATCTAGCGGGTTGTCCGAAAAGCAATGCTTCATATAAGGCAATTGG
>JBBRMY010000100.1:0-9814 GCA_038230595.1 Ignavibacteria bacterium | reverse complement strand
TCCAAATTATATAGCTCCGAATAAAGCACATTTTGTTATCGAACATTTTAAGGATAAGAATGAAGAGTTAATAAGAAATGACCTGAGCTCACAAATAGTTCCTATTATTCAATTATTATTTGGAGATATTGCGACAAACGATAGTGATTTTGATGACAAGATATTATTGAAAGAATGTTTCATTAAAACTGAAGAAACGAAAAAAAATAAATCTGAAATAGACAAAATTTTCGATGATGCACCACCAAGTACAGCTATTCCAATAAGAAACACTGAAAATTTACAAAAGCAAATAAAAATTGATTTAGATAAAGAATATTCAAAATTTGATCTAAAACCTATTGACCCAATTGTATTAATAGGTGGTACTGGAGCGGGAAAGTCAACATTTATAAATTATTTATTTAAAATAGATTATACAGAAGATGATGAAAAGACTAAGCCTGTTGTTTATTTAGATTTTAGAAAATACAACAAAGCTGATATAATAGAAAACAACAATGTAATATATAAAGAAATTATAGACAATTTGATTTTCAAATATAATAATTTAAACTTAACTGATTTACATATTCTTCAAAAAATTTACAAAACTGATATAGAATTAAACGATAAAGGTATTTGGAAATATTATAAAGATAATGATGATAAATTATACAATGAAAAATTATCTGATTTCTTAATAGAACAAAGAGCAAATCTACCATACCATTTAGAAAAATTATCTCGTTATTTGTCTCAGTATTGTCACAGAAAATTGATTATTATTTTTGACAATGCCGATCAAATGGATGAAGAAATACAAAAGACTGTATTTTTATTTTCTCAAACCTTAGTACGAAAATTAAAATGTGGAATTATCATTTCACTACGTGAAGGCTATTATTATCGATTTAAGAATACGACTCCTTTTGATGCATTTAGGTCAAATGTTTACCACATAACACCTCCTCCATATAAAGAAGTTTTACAAAAAAGAATTGATTTTTTATTAAACCATTATGACTTTGACAAGTATGTTACAGGAGGAGTAGGAAACCTAACGGTTAAACTTACAAAACAAAAGTTAAAACTTTTTTTTAGCAATATAAAATATACTCTCTTTGATTCTGGTAATGAAGAAATATTGGATTTTCTTTATTCTACAACATTTCCAAATATTAGATTAGGGCTATTAACATTTGACAAATTTTTAACTTCAGGTCATACGAACATGGCTCAATATGTCCTCGGCCAAAACTATCGAATTCCAATTTGGGAGTTTGTTAAATCATTAGGCTTTGAAAACAAACTTTTATATTCATCTGATTATAGTGTAATAAATAACCTATTTAAACCTGCCGATGGAAATAAAAATTTATTTATCAAAATTAGGATTTTGAAATTCTTACTTGATGCTTGTATGAATTTTGAAAGACATACTTCGGATTTTTATAGTACTGAAAAATTGATAACTTTTTTTGAAAGCTATGGCTTTACTAAAACTTCAATAATAAATGAGTTAAAATTATTACTTAAATTTAAAATGTTAGAGACAAGTAGTATTTCAATGGATATTTTACCACAAATGTTTGATGTCGAATCGGATAATATAAGACCTACTTTAAAAGCTCACTACTATTTTAACTTTTTGATTAATAGGTTTCAATATTTATTGTTAGTTTTGCAAGATACTCCTTTTTATGATTCAAATATTTTTAATCAAATAATTTTACAAATTCCTTTAGAAAAAGGAAAGCAAGATTTAGAAAAAAAGCGTAAAAGTGTTTATTTATTTTTGAAATACTTGAAGGTAGAAGAAGAAAGAGAAAGAACAACAATTTTTGCAAACACTAAAAGCGATGCTTTGAATTTCTATATTACAAGATATATAACACACGGAATCAAAGAAGACTCTGATAGAATAAAATTTGCCATAGAGAAACATCAACCGTTATCATATTAATTGTTATTCATATTTATTTTTTATTGCGATATAGTGTACATGACCTTAAAAACAAGCTGATAATTACTTCATGGCTTCATTAATAGCATTCTCGTCATAGTTCTCACCAATCCACCAAATTGTAATTGACCATAGCGCTGCAATATAAATTCACTAATATTGAGCTTTAGTAACCTTTATTTATAAAAAATAATTTCCTTTAGCTAATAGAGGCAAAGAATTTTGATAGATTAAACTTATCAAGTTTAAACTCATTACAATCTTCTTAAAATTCAATTTACTATCTCATAGTAAACACGTTCGTCACACTCCTTCCTAATCCTGTCCAGTTGTTATTATTAAAAAGTGCCGTCGAAACAAATTCATCCGTTGTTCTGATGCCGATATGTTTTTGAACTAACCAAGTATACTAAAATAGGATGAAGTTCTAAAATAATCCTGGCAAATATGATAATTATCGTATACTATTTTCCACCCACCTATCCCATTCATTTAGAAAATATTTTAATGCGGCCTCATATTCACTTTTATTCAAAGCTGAGTATTTAAGTGAGTTCAATGCGAGAGTTTTTACCTGACGTAAATCTAGTTCCCATGCCATGTACGCAGTCCAGAAATCATACGTTAATCCTTTGTAATTAAATATCTGCGGGTCATCGGAGCTTATGGCAACGGGAATCCCTTTATTTATATAACCTGATGCCGGATGCATTCTAAGGTTCTGTACATATCCTAAGATCTGGTTGCTTAACGGAGAAACTTCCATGCAGATACTTTCTTTTTTTACAATTTGCTCGAGGACAGGAAACCTGAATAAATTTATGCCGTGCCCTATGCGTTTTGTTTTAAGAAGAATTGCATCATATAAATTTATATCGCCCGGCAAAGTGCTTTCGCCGTCATGAAAATAAAAAGGCAATGACAGGTTATATACTTTCTCCAGTGAATCTTTTGCCAGAAACTCCTTCAGGAAGAAATCAGTGCTATGGCCTGCATCTTCTTCACCAACAAGATCAAAGCCTGCAAGAAGATCAGGATATTTTTTCTTTATTGAGAAAGCTGTGTTTATGTACTTCATTACTCCTTCAGGTGTATTGCCTCGCCACCCTGAAAAAATTAATTTGCTCGTGAAATGAGGATATTTTACCTGCATTTCACTTATAACTTCACTGTAGATCTTGGCAAAGTCAAAATAATCATACTTCCGATCCAGATCGTAAATTCCATTCATGCCGGTTCGAAGCTCGATATGCTGAACATTATCTTTTAATAAAATTTCGAGAGCATTTTTTGTATACTCTTTATAAACGGGAAGATATTCTATCAAACCTGACATGCGGTTGAAGATCTTTTCAAAATCTTCCCATATAACTGCACTGCCTTCGTCATCTGCGCTGAAAGTTAAAAGCTTTAAAAGCTTGTTATCAAAATCAGAGTCTTTATCTCTTAACTCTTTTATAAGTACCCAATTTTCAGGAGCAGTACCTGAAGTATAAAAATGCATTGTGCCATAGGTTTCCTTGCCATTGTCAGAATTATAGAAGTAACAGTTATCCATATATGAAGCTTTTTTTACAAGCCACTCTGCATCACCCATAGCTGTTGAATGTATATGAAGCATTGTGCCTTTTGGCATCTGCTGAAACACTTTATAAATAATTGAAGTGTCAATCATATTCCTGTACTTGTAGAAATAATTAGCAGGAGGAAACTGCACACCTGAATTTACAATATAATTTTTCCGAAGCTCTTTTAAATAATTATCGAGACGCTGCTCATTATCATTCAGCACTACATCGGAACTTGATTTAGATATGCTGTCGGAGGAATAAAAATGTCCACGAGATCTTAAATATTTTTCTGTATCAGTTTGCGAAAAAAGGTTTGCGTATATGGAAAGAATTAAAAGGATTAAGAAAAGCTTCATTAGATAATAGTAGTTTAGGGAAATGCATTGGATACACAAATTTAAAGAATATATATCATAGTTTTATTATAAATTGTATTGCATACGGGAGGATGGGTGGAAGACCGCAAACTACAAAGGACTCTTGACGCCCGCTAAAATCATGCAGGTGAATGAGGTTGGATTCTGAAAATGTTCTTCCGCTGCTTCGCAGAATTTCGGGATTCCTGCTTTCGCAGGAATGACAAAACCAATATCGCTGCTTCGCAGAAGTTTGGGATTCCTGGATAAGAACATTCCATGAAGGGCTCTGATAAAAGCATTCCAGGAATCCAACCTTAGATTCAGTATATAAGGAGAGAATATACAATTCTTACGGTTTCATCTTAAACATCCTTGTCTCACTCCTACCCAATCCCGTCCAGTTGTTATTATTCCATAATGCTGTTGATACAAACTCATCTGTGGTTCTGAGTCCAATATGCTTTTGAACAAACCATGTGTAATCATCGGCCGGAAGGTCTAAACCATAATAACTGAAGTTTGGTATTCTAATATTTGTTGATTGAGTAATTACATATAGCATAATATTTTTTGTAGCAAATAATACTGCATTAACTCCTTCCGAGCTTGCTGAAAAAGTAAAGTCCGAAGTCGTGTCTATCATTGAGGCATTATTTTCCGGAGTTTCGAGCAAAATGGGTTCAGGAATTTGCAAAACATTTTCCAATGTGCCCGGGAAAACTTCTAATCCATTATTAGTGTATATTTTATAATTTTCAGTTGCAGCAAAACCATATATCGCAAATCGTACAGGTGATGGAAGTCCTGTAGGAACATTTATATTAAAGGTAAAACCCCCCTCACTTGACATACTAGATGCATCCGGATAAAAATTTCCGCCTGATTTAAATGACAGCTTCAATTGTGAATTCAGATTAGTGTATGAAATGGGATTTACAATTGTACCTGAAATATTTTCCTCCCCCGGATCTAAAACCAGATCATAAGGTGCAAAAGCAATTGTATCATTTATTCCGTTTCTCAATGTAATATCCTTCTCTCCATAATTCTCATAGGTTGAAGAAGTATTATTCTCTCCAAAATTATAAATAAGGACTACAACTTTTCCGTTGATAGTCGGATCTGTTCCGGGCCATATTACATGAATATCATAAAAAGATCCACCCCACCCTCCTATACATTCCACATACATGCCATCTGTAAAAGCCAGATAAACCCTTTGATCTTGTTTTAGTCCAGGTAAAGTAACAGATAATTCAGTAGAATTATATTTACCTCCTTCGAGATTAAAATTTGCTTGCGGAGTTTCTGTCGTCAGTCCTTCATAGACAAATCCAAGTTTAAGAGGTCCTGTCTCCTGCAGCAATTTCAGGTCATAAGGTCTGGATACATTTTTTATTGTAAAGCTGCCGTCATAAACAGTTGATGTGATCTGATTTCCTATTATGGCAGAAACTCCTGCTATTCCATTCCCATAATGATCCATAACTTTTCCGTTTACATCAATAGATTGGGTTTGATTAAGGGGATTATCAGTATAGCTGAATGAGAGGAAAAAGATTACAGCAATTGACAGGATAGCTAAGGCTGAAAATGATTTTCTCATGATAAATGGTTTGGATTTACAATAATACACATTTAAAGCCATAAGATACATTGATTTATCAAGCATAATGTATGGATTCTTCTACTGCCACTAGTGATTTAATTTTGCCGATGTTGGTGTTTAATTCAGATTTTTGGAACGGCACCAACAGCCATTTGAAGGGTGTAAATTGGGAGATGTTTTATTCCGCTACTTTGCAGAAGTTTGGGATCCCGCATCAAGTGCGGGATGACAGGATATTATAAAAGGAGGATGACAAAATATTTTCAAGTGAGGTTGACAGAATACTGTAAAGTGAGAAATGATAAAATCCTTACAAATCGTCCTATTTATCCCCTACCATTTTTAACTGAAAATCGTTAAATTTGTAATTGCAGTAAAAAATGCCGGGGTAGCTCAGCCGGTTAGAGCGTCGGAATCATAATCCGTAGGTCGGGGGTTCAAGTCCCTCTCCCGGTACACTTAAAAGCCTGAAAGAAATTATTCTTTCAGGCTTTTTTGCTTTAATATTATTTATGATGGCCGTTGGTGAAAACACCAACGGCGGAGGGATACGTGATAATAATTTTTCGCGCATTCGCGAAGTTCGGGATCCCAGCTTTCGCTGGGATGACAAGTTGAGGGGTGAGGTTGTCCTGCTTTCGAAAGGATGAAAGAAGTAGAGGGAGATCAGGATTGGAAGGATGACAGGATAAGGGATAACATGTTTTGGGGATGACAGGATTTTAGAGCATCTAATGACAATTTTATTTTACTTATATTAAATGAGTTTTTTTGTTCTTCATCATTTCAATATTTTCCTAAAATTAAAAAGGATCTCATTATGACCTTCGATACAGGAAATACAGGTTTTATGCTGCTGGCTACAAGCCTGGTTATGCTTATGACTCCGGGGCTGGCATTTTTTTACGGCGGTCTGGTTGGCAGAAAGAACGTTCTCGCAATGATGATGCAAAGCTTCGTTTCAATGGGCGTGACTACTGTTCTCTGGTGGCTTGTTGGTTATTCAATGTGCTTCAGCGGTGATATGAAAGCAGGCACTGATCTTTTTGGATTTATAGGAAACTTTAAGCTTGCCTTCTTAAGTCATATTGACCTAAATACTCCTTCACCTTTAAATCCTTCAATACCTTTATTTGTTTTTATTGCATATCAGATGATGTTCGCTATAATAACTCCTGCATTGATAACAGGGGCATTTGCAAACCGAATAAAATTTAAAGCATATATTATATTTCTGGTTGTCTGGCTTCTCTTTGTTTATTTTCCATTTGTTCACATGATATGGGGCGGTGGAATTTTAGCTGAATGGGGCGTGAAAGATTTTGCAGGCGGTATAGTTGTACATAATATCGCAGGTATGGCTGCGCTTGCCTCAGTTCTTTATGTTGGCAAAAGGCGTGCAGAAGATAAAGGACTTCATTCTATTCCACTTATTGCTCTTGGTACCGGGCTTCTATGGTTCGGATGGTATGGTTTCAATGCAGGAAGTGAATTCGCAGTTGATCCTGTAACGGCTCTTGCTTTTTTAAATACTGATGTCGCTGCTTCTTTTGCTGCAATGGTCTGGCTTTTCTTAGACTGGAAGATCACCAAAAAGCCAAAGTTCGTTGGATTGCTAACTGGTGCTGTTGCAGGTCTTGCAACTATCACTCCTGCAGCAGGATATGTTTCTACAAATTCTGCAGTGATCATTGGCATAGCTGCCGGGGTTGTCTGTTATTTTGCTGTTCATTTGAAAAATAAACTGGGTTGGGATGATGCGCTTGATGTATGGGGCGTGCACGGTGTAGGCGGAATGATCGGAGTAATTTTGCTTGGTATCTTTGGAACAGTCGCTGTGAATGCTTCGGGAAGCAATGGTCTTATTCACGGAGGTTCAAAGTTTTTCATTGTTCAGTTAGGCGCAATAATACTAAGTTCGATCTATGCATTTGGGTTTACTTATCTAATGCTTTCATTGATAAATAAGTTTACTCCGGTGAAAACGACTATTGAAGAAGAGCAATTGGGACTTGATGAGACTTTGCATGGGGAAACAGCTTATTTGTGAGGAAACTGGAGATGAGAACATCACTTCACTACATATTTTAAAAACACTGAGGTGTGAATAACCACCCCTTACCCCTTCTGAAGTGGTAATGCTTCCGTCGCTCCGCGACAGCCTTGAAAAAGGAGGGGGAATATTTTTTAATCAATTCTCATATATGCAAAAAAACATACTCACTATTTTTCTTACTCTTCTGTTAATTTGTATTCTTTTTATTGACGGTTATTCACAGGATACTTTAGTTCATTTGAAGGATTCCATTAAAACTTCAAATCCGGTTGAGGTTAATCCACCCGTTACTTATGGAGGTTATGTCGATACATACTATACACACGATAACGATCTGGATCATTCACTGGAAAGATTTCCCGGTGTTTCAGGTAAAAGAGATGAGTTCAGGCTGAATATTGCTATGATCACAGTTAAATATTTTAAAGAAAATGTACGCGGTAATCTAACATTACAGTACGGCGACATTCCTGATCTTTTATGGCCTTCAGAGAGCAAGTATATTCAGGAAGCAAACATTGGATTTGCTCCGGCAAAAAATATCTGGATAGATGCAGGATATTTCATAACTCATATCGGATCAGAAGGAATTCGCCCGGGTGAAAATACTTTCTCCGCCAACGCTCTAGTTTCTTTCTATGAACCATCTACACAAGCAGGAGTATCTGTAACTTATTCATCAAAAAGATTTACCGGCGCAGCATATTTACTGAATGGATACAATGTTATTAATGACAATAATAAAAATAAGTCTATCGGGTTATCTCTGTCTTACAAGCTCTTTAGAAATATTGAAATAGTTTATAATAATATAGGCGGGAATGAATCTTCCGACCTTGGAAATCAAAACCTAAGACTTTATAATAATTTTATCATAAGAGGAAGCTTGGGTCCAAACTGGATATTTGTTGTTAATAATGACTTCTGTATGCAGCAAAGATCAAAAGTTGATGACAATACTAAAATGGGTTTGATGTTCGGTGGATTTGTTACTTCTCAGTATAATATTACGCCTAAGTATGCCATTGCTCTTCGCGGAGAATATTTAACTGATATTGACGGAGTAATGTCCGGAGTATATGTTAATTCGCTGGGTGAAAGTACAGGCTTGCAGCTCTTCGGTCCTTCATTAGGATTTGAGTATAAGCCAATGGATGATGCATATTTCAGAATTGAAGGAAGATATTTAAAGACAATGAAAAATCTGAATATTTTTTCTGATGGGAGAAATTACAGAGTTGATGGCTGTTTGTCGATGGGGGTTGGGTTTTGATACTATTTAACCAACAGCATTTTTTTGGTGAAGATCTGATGGTCGGATGCAGATGAAATTTTAAGTGTATAAAAATAAATTCCGGTAGATAAATTACTACCATCAAAGTCCACTGAGTAAACTCCAGCAGAAATATTTCCTTTAAACAGATCTTTCAATTCCCTGCCGTTAATATCATAAACTTTCAGTTCTGCGAATGAGCTTTTAGGTATTGTGAAATTTATTTTAGTTGTCGGATTGAATGGGTTAGGATAATTTTGTTTCAGTTCATACTTTTCCGGTACTACAGATGAGATTTGATGAATTCCGATAACACCACTAGGTATTCTATACGTTCCGTTATTTGCCAAAGCAAAAATATAAGGTCCGCACTGGATTATCTGATTTTTCTGGAACTGCGTGCCGGGAGGTATCCCAAAGCTAAAATTAAACCAGTTAACACCGGCATTTGTACTCATGTAGATACCATTATTACAGCCGACTACTAATGAAAGATTGAAAGAAGAAATTGCATAGATAGGATTGTAAAATGGATCTATAACTCCGTTAGTGCTGACATGCAGCCAGGTGGTTCCCTGATTAGTGCTTTTATAAATTTTTGCATCGGTGGAACTGGCAAAAAGTAAATTATTTCTATGAACTGTTACACCATATAAAGTTGCAAAGGAATCAAGCCCAGTACTGGATCTAAACCAGTTTGCACCACTATTACTGCTGATATAAATTCCTTCCTGGATAGAGCCTTTTGGAGCAATACTTGCGATCAGCCGGTTGCCGATGTAACATAGAGCTATTACATTTTTACTATAAAGCTGCGGAGATGTAACCTGCCAACTTGTACCGTTATTGGTTGAATAATAGACTCCGTCATCTCCTCCTGCATAAATAACTGAATCTTTCTTCATCATGCAGTAAGTTGAAAATCCGGATACAAGTCCGGCGGATGAAACAGTCCAGTTCAATCCATTGTCAGTTGTTTTATAAATGCTTTTTACATTTGC
>JBBRMY010000099.1:0-10284 GCA_038230595.1 Ignavibacteria bacterium | reverse complement strand
TTGGAGGAGTTAACTGGACAATATTCTTTGAAACATATAACTATGATTCTTTAAAAACGCTTTATGTGAAATTTGTAAATTCAAATACTGGAATTGTTATAACTGGAATACAATATCCTGATCAATATCATAACCTTGCAAAAAATATATTTATTACAACTGATGGTGGAAATTTGTGGGAAATGAAACCAATTTATATTCCTAATTATACTAATTCAGATTTTTCAAACGACGGCACAATAGATATAATAAATTCAGATGGTTATAATTTTCACAGTACTGATTCCGGAGATTCTTTTGTGAAGAAATATTACGATGTAAAACTTTTAAATATTGCCAATTCTGATTCCGGTGGCAAAAGGTTTATTTTTGGAGCATACAATTCAATATATAGCTCTACTTCTCAAAACACTTCATTTAATGATATTTCATCAAATAGTTATTCACACCGAACATTATATTCTATTTCTTTTTTGAATGATATGACAGGTTATGCAGTAGGAGAAAAAGGAACTATATTAAAAACAACTAATGAGGGAGAAAGTTTCTTTAAAACAACCAATCTAAATGGAATTTTTGATGACTCAATAAATTATTCATATATTAATTTTTTCAATGAAAATGATGGAATAATTGAAGGAGATTCAGTTTTAAAAAAAACAACTGACGGGGGAAACTCATGGTCTCGTATGAATGTTCCATTATCAGGGAAATTAATACGGAAAACTGATTTTAGCGATAAAGATCATGGGATAGTTTGGTATCCATTAACACCTTATAGCATACATTATAATACTACAAATGGTGGTTTGTCCTGGAATATTCTAGCCGAAGATTACAATTGGATAAATTATAATTCTTATAAGTATGAGGATTTTGTATCAGCCAATTCGCGAAATTATATTATACAAGACTATTCATATGGAGGACAATTTTATAATCATGGGAAATATGTATACTATGGGAATTACAATGATACATCATTAACCAATAACTTTGTTTTAACTCAAGGCAACTATTATAATATTTATTCAAAAATTCTTAAAAGCAATAAAGATGATCAGGTAGTTGTTTTTAATTACAATACAAATGGGATCTTTTATGAAAACTTAAAAAGATTTTACACAATAAATTCAGGCAATTCATGGGTCCAGGAACAAAATGGTTTTATTCCCGAAATATGCTTTGGAATTGGGAATAATTCATATTATGGGCTTATGTCAGGCTTTAATAATACAGCAAATAATATTATAAATAATATAACCGATTACAGAGTAAAAAAAACATTTGATGTAGGTAATGTTTGGTATAATTCTGATTCTATTACTTCGTTCAGTCCTAAAAGTATTTATTTTATAAATAACAATGTTGGATTTATTATTGGTAATGGTGGGATGATACTAAAAACATCTAATGGAGGAAATGTTGTTGGAATTAACAATAGTTTAACAATCCTAGAAAAGTTTGAACTGAAACAAAATTATCCAAACCCTTTTAACCCCTTAACCAAAATAAAATTTTCACTGCCATATAGTACTTTGGTAAAATTGATTGTCTACAATTCACTTGGAGTCGAGGTTAATAGTATGATTAATGCCCAACTAAATGCCGGAAGTTATGAATATGAATTTGATGGAAATGGCTTATCAAGTGGAATATATTTTTATAAATTGGAAACCGAAAAATTTTCAGAAACAAAAAAAATGATATTATTGAAATAAATTATTCGCTGAAATTCCGCAAACAAAATTAAGAATTTTTCCGAAAATTTACTCTCAATTTCCCTTCAATTCTAAACCCTTTTCCGTATATTCAATATAACTTCTTATAAAACTTTTTTACTTTCTTGCCCCAAAAAAAATTCTATATAGGTATTGATTCAGGTGGAACTAAGCTTGAGTTAATGTTTGCAGATACTGATCTGAAAAAAATATCAGAACATACTTTTAAAGGTTTCCATTATTCTCTAAATGGTCCTGATAAAACTTCTGTAAAGCTTTCTGAGTATATTAATGAAGCCTTAAAAAAGAAAAAGCTTTCATTAAAGAACTGTGCAGGTATTTGCTTTGGAATTGCAGGAGCTCGTGAAGATGCTGACAGGAACAGGCTCAAAAATAAATTTATTTCCCGTTTAAAGTTCAGGAATATTATTGTAACTACAGATGCTATGAATGCTGTCTATGGTGCATTGAATGGCGAAGACGGTATGATAATCATCAGCGGTACCGGTTCTGTTCTCTATGGAAAATTTAAAAATAAATTTCATCGTGTCGGCGGTTGGGGAAGAATTCTCGGAGACCAGGGCAGCGGTTATTGGCTGGGTCATTCTGCATTAAGAATGGTTACTCCTGAATATGATTTTCCCGGTGCAAAGAAAAGTACCCTGCTTAAAGCAATTGAGAAAGATCATGGAATTACAAAGGAGAACATTGTTGATTATACTTTTAACGGAAAAGTTGAAATACAGAGAATAGCTGAGACCGTAATTAAATGCGCTCAGAAAAAAGATAAAGCTTCACTTATTCTTACAGATATTGCTGCTGATGGATTATTTTATCATGTTGATTCATATCTTAGGATATCAGGAGTGAAGGCTGATATTAATATCGCTTTTATTGGAAGCATTGTGGAAAATAAAAATCCGGTTTCTGAAAAATTTGTAAGCCGTATTAAAAAAGAATTGAAAAATGTAAAGATAATCCCTAAATATAATTCTTCTACTTTCGGAGCGATCTTGCTTTGTCAGAAAACATTCAGTAATAACTAATACAAACCTGATTTTGCCATTTAAAAAAACTGACCTGATCTTAATTCTCGATTTTGGTTCTCAATTTACTCAGCTTATTGCTAGAAGAATAAGAGAGATGAATGTTTATTGTGAAATTCATCCTTTCAATTATATTTTTTCTGAAGAAAAGTATCCTGAATACGATCTGAAAGGAGTTATTCTTTCAGGAGGGCCATCCAGTGTTAATGAAAAAAATGCCCCGTCAATTTCAAAAGAACTTATTGATCAATGGGTGGTAAATAAGATCCCTGTCCTTGGTATTTGCTATGGTATGCAGCTTGTAACAAAGTTGTACGGCGGTAAGATTCATAAGTCACTTCAAAAGGAATATGGAAATACAAAAATTCAGAATAAGCCCGGCTCAGTATTATTTACAAAAGTAAGATCATCGTCAAATGTCTGGATGAGCCATGGAGATTCAATTTTAAAGCTGCCAAATGGTTTTGCAAAAATTTCAGAGACTTCAAACAAAATTCCGGCTGCTGCAGAGAATAAAAGTAAAAGCATTTATCTTCTTCAATTCCATCCCGAGGTTGAACATACTATATCTGGAAAAACAATCCTGAGCAATTTTGTTTTTAAGATCTGTAAAGTAAAAGCTCTTTTTGAAAAAAAAGATTTTATAAAGAATAAAATAAGTTCAATAAGAAAAACTGTTGCCGGCAAAAAAGTTATATGTGCACTAAGCGGCGGAGTTGATTCCTCAGTAGCAGCTATTCTTGTTCATAAGGCAATCGGCAATAACCTGATATGCATCCATATTGATAATGGACTAATGCGAAAAGATGAAAGTAAAAAAGTAGTTGATCTGTTTAGTAAGAATTTTAATATCAAAGTTAAGCTGGTAAATGCTTCTGATCTTTTTATAGAAAGATTAAAAAATGTTACAGACCCTGAAAAGAAAAGAAAGATCATAGGTAAAACCTTCATAGATGTTTTTGAAAAAGAAGCTAAAAAAATTCCTAATGCTGAATTTCTTTTGCAGGGTACATTATATCCTGATGTAATAGAATCAGTTTCTTTTAAAGGTCCATCTGCAGTTATTAAAACTCATCATAATGTTGGCGGTCTTCCTGCTAAAATGAAACTAAAGCTTATAGAACCTTTCAGAGAATTATTTAAAGATGAAGTAAGGGAAATAGGTAAAAAGTTAAAATTACCACAGCAATTTATTAACAGACACCCTTTTCCGGGTCCGGGACTTGCGATCAGAATATTGAGCGATGTAACCCGTTCAAAGCTGGTAATATTGAAAAATGCTGATGAAGAATTTATGAACTATTTAAGAAAAAACAGTCTTTATTCTAATATATGGCAAGCTTTCTGTGTTTTGATGCCTGTAAATACCGTTGGAGTAATGGGTGACGAAAGAAGTTACGAAAGTGTTCTTGGTATTAGAGCAGTAACCTCAACTGATGGAATGACAGCAGATTTTTATAATTTCACTCATAAGGAATTATCAGAGATATCAAATACACTGATCAATAACGTAAAAAATATAAACAGAGTGGTATACGATATCAGCTCAAAACCGCCTGCAACTATAGAATGGGAATAATTTTCTAAATTAATTGCTTTAAATGTTTAAATGCGTTACATTTTTTTACATTAAGATTGCTTAATTGGTTTTTTAAAGTGAAAATAATCTCGTATTATATTTAAATTTCAAAAAATAGAATAATTTTATATATTAATCGGTAGAAATTTTTCAACTAAATAAATAATGATATGGCAGAAACTCAAACTGCGGAGCAGGTAGATACTCCTAGACGAGGAAGTTTTAATCTTGAGCAAAGGATAAATTCCTTAAAAACCTTTGATACTGAGTTAACTGAGATCAGAAAATATCTTGTTAATAAAAATATTGATAAGGTTAAAGCTGAAGGCAGTAAAACTATTATTACAGCTGCAATTCCTTCACTGATTTTTTTGATAATATCCATTTTTATTGATGTTTCCAGCGTTCCCGGGCTAGGTAATGTAGCTCAGAATTTTGCAAACACTTTATTTCCCGGCACCCAGCTACTGAATCCCGGTATTGAACCTATCAAATTCTGGTGGCTTCCTTTCATTGCTTATATTGTCTTTATTCTTACTGCAATTTCGTCAAACAATGCTTTAAGTAAAGAAATTTCAATGAAGAATGCAACCGGAGACGGAATTGACAGGATTATTGACAGATACAGCGGAATAGTTGATGCTTTAGCTACAGCTTTACCTTTACTTGGAGCCGCAATTCTTCTTATTTCAATTAAAGAAGGACCTACAATTTTCTTAGGCTTCTCAGTACCTTTTGAAATTAAATCTATTATTGTACTTGCAATAGGAAAGCTTTTCTTATCAGTTTTTGATGCTCAGGCAGTAAAATATCATGAAGTTCAGGATGAAATAAAAAGAGTTGAAACTGAGTATTATTATGAGAAAGAAGAGGAAATGCAAAGATCTATATTAAATGAGATCTCTTCTATGCAAAGATCTGCTGTACCTGTAACTCCTGAAATTAAAATATCAAAAGAAGAAGCAGAGCAGATATATAAGATTATGAAAGTAACAAATGAAGTAAGTGAAAGTTTTACTAAGAATCTTTCTATGCTGAAATCTATACTTTCAGATGTAGGAAATTCTAAGCTTACAGATGAAAATGTACTTAAACAGATCCAGTCAACATCAGCTACTTTAAATGAAGCTGTTAAAGGACTGAAAGATGCAAATGCACTTAAAGGATTGGATAATCTTGTTTATTTAGCTGGTAAAAGACAATAATAAAACATTAAAGACCACTTAAAATGGCAACTCGAAATAGCAGAGACGTAAAATTTATTATATATCAGTCACTTTATATTTTCGTAATTTGCGTTATTGCCCTTAAAGGTGCTAACCTCGATCTTACAGAGGTAATGCCAAAGGATAATGTTGTTAAAAAATCTTATGCTGATTCATTAAAAGCATATATTGATTCATTATTAGCTTTAGGGCTTGTTCCGAAAATAAATTTTGATACTACTAAGACTTCAAATGCAGATCCAAGACTGGTTGCAGAGCTTCAGCAAAAGCTTATAGTGATGCAGTCACAGGTTAACGTAACTCAAACAACTCCGAATTTAAACACTACTACGAACCCAAAGGTAGATCAGCAGAATGTTGTTATTCCTCCGCAGGAGAAGAAGGATCCGGGAGAAATGCAGGAGATCAGAATTGGAAATATAACACTACATCAGTTTACATCTAATACTCTTAATAATCCATATGATACTCCGCTGGAAATAGTAGGGATTACATCAATACCTCCAAAAAGCTCTAAGACTTTTGAAACGGGCGGTCAGAGTTCTGTCACTATTAAAGTAGGAAACAGTACAAAAACTGTTAATCTTCTGCCTAATGAAAAACCTAAGATCAGTATGCAAAAGTTAACAAATATGGGTGGTGATGTATCTGTTAAAACTTTACAGAGCGTTACAGGATTTAGAGTTGTTATATCCGATGATTTCCCTGGACAGTTAGATGTAAAATTTAACGGACCTATAGACGTTAAGACGCTTTCTAATGGAACTTACGATGTAACTTTAAGAGCCTTCGGAAGTAAAAATGCTTTTGATAATTTTGCAGAAGGAAAAGATTCTCCTTACTCAGTTGGATTTACAGTAACAGTAACAGATAAAATAGCAAAACAAACAGTAACCGGACAGAATAGCTTCACTTTCGGAGACTGGTAAACTAATTTGAAGAAATAAATCTATAAACATGAAAAAAAATCTACTCGGAAAGATCCTCCTCAGCATGTTATTTGCTATGGCGTTTTCTTTCTTTATGAATGCAAATTCTTATGCACAGGAAGTATCGGATAATCCTGCAACCTGGAAATATTTCCGGATATTAGCTCGTGCACAGGATGACAGTATCTTTATAAAGCTTCAGGATGAATTAGGTATTACACCACCTGCAGAATCTTATTCGCTTGTTGTAAATATTTCAGATCCGAATCCTAATAATCAATATGTGGTATTTGGTGATGAAGCAGATCCATCCTCTCAGAGAGCAGCATGGACTCAGCTTTCAAAAAGTGTTCAGAATGGTCTGTTAAACTGGACCGGTACGAACAAGGAGAATCTTAATGCAAAAAAACTGAACTACGCTTCAGTATTTATTGATGTGTTTAAAAGAATTAAGATCAAAGATGTTATTGCACCGCCAAGGAGAGAAAGAGATATCAGACCTACAACGGCATACATTAATCCTTATTTCCAGGCTTTCGGTGGAGATTATGTTGGTATTCCGCTTAAGCAGTCGGTTGGATTCTCGTTTGGATTCGGTACTCCATATTCATTTCCTTTAGAAACTGACGTAGTCGGTGGTAAATTCCATTTACTTGGAGCTTCTGTGGGTATTAACGGCAGAATAAAAGAGTTTGCTGCAAGAACCAGCGCTAACGGATCAGGCTCTTCTTCCTTTGCTAGTTATAATGGAATATATGCCCCCAATTTAATGCTTCAGTTCAGTTATGTAATTCCATTCGGTAACTTCTTCGAAGTAGGATATACTACTGTACTTGATTCAGGAGTTTCCGATATTCCCGGACCTTTCTATAATAATGTAACAGGTGCACCAATGCCTAATAATGTTCTTCATGGCAATTACACAAATCTTGAATTCCGATATCCGTTCAGGACTTTTGGTTCAACAAGAGCTAAAGTTTATGTCGCAAGATATTATGATGAAACTCACATTGGTTTTGTGGGAAGAGAAATGAGATTAGCAGGTTCAGTATTTGATACCAGAATTGACGCTACCTTGAAAGGTGTTAGAAATTTCCAGATAGCTGTTGATATCATGGTCTCTAATATTGGTGAAGGCTTTGCATTTAGTGCTTTTGCAATAGGACCTTCTATCAGGCTTTCAAAGCTCACAACTGATAAATTCAGTTTCCTGACTATTCTTGTTAATGCAAGAATGAAGCTTGGAGACTTCTTTGATGAAGTTGGTGGCAAGTAGTAATATTTGTTTACTGTAATTTAAAAGACCGGTTCTCTTAATTGAGAACCGGTCTTTTTTATAGTGTCTAATTTTAAATACATAATTAGACTTGATTAGTAGATATGTTTAAATTATTTTTAAAAAAATAAACAGGAGAACCCGCATGTTAAAGTTTAAAGCTTTACTGCCATCATTAGTAATGTTAATAATGATGAGCGCATCAGTAATACTGACTGGTTGTAGTTCAGGTCCAAGTGATGAGCAAATTCAGCAATTGAACGATCTGAAAGCAGAAGTTGAATCGTTACAATCACAAGTGAATGCTAAAATGGACGAGAAATCACAATTACAAAAACAAATAGCAGATAAAGATGCTAAAATTAAACAGTATCAAAATGATATGGATGCTGTAAGAAAAAGATGTCCTTAAATTAAATATTAAAAATTAAAATAAACTAAGGAGTAAAATCTAAATGAAAATTAGCAAACTTTTACTGTTTTTTGTGATGTTCTCAGTCACAATTTTTTCAAAGACAAATGTTTTTGCTCAGGATGATGACTGCTGTGATGACGGGGGTAAAATGGGAACAGAAATGACCATGGAAGAATGGCAGAGACAAATGGATGAGTATAATGCAAAGAAAACTGATCTGATGAATCAACTGAACAGCCTTAACTCAGACATTGATGCCTTAAAGAGAACTCTTGCAGGTAAAGATGATGAGATAGCAAAAGCTGAAAACGATCTTTATGCATTAGTTGGTACAACTAAATCAGGTGTAGCAGATTTCAGAAAGAAATTTGAAGAAACTGAAAAGAAGATCAACAACTGTAAAGGACCTCAGGATGCAGCAGATGCCAGAAAAATGTATTTCAATGAGATAGAAGCTTCAAGAATAAAATGTCTTCCTGAGTTCTGGGACAGATATCTTGCTATGAAGAAAAAGCTCGAAGCATGTGAAAAGGGCGGAGTTGTAGTCGGTCCATGCGAAAAGCAATACACTGTTGTTAAAGGTGATTGTCTCTATAAGATCTCTTCTAAGAAAGATATCTATGGTGATTCAAGATTCTGGCCTAAAATTTATGAAGCCAACAAAAATGGTGTCATATCAGGTAAGCCTTCTACTATAAAGAATCCAAACCTAATTTACCCAGGACAGGTTCTTAGAATTCCTTGTTTGACTGATCAGGATAAAATGATGATGAAGAACAAGACAAAGAACATGAGAAAGAAAAGAAACAGAAGAATGGGTGACAAGGATCCGGTTCAGAAAAAAGTAGATTACAATAAAGTAAAAAAAGATACTAAAAAAGATGCAACACAGGATAAGAAGAAAACAACGCCGCCGGATACAAAAAAGGACATGAAGAAAACTACTCCTCCTGTCACTCCGCCGACAACACCTAAAAAATGATCTAATTAAAAAGAACATTTTTAGTTAATAAAGACCCTTTTCATTTTAAGTGAAAAGGGTCTTTTAATTTTCTATAAATATGGAACTTTTATATACTTTGAGAGCTTTAATTATAATGTGTTGCCTTTTATATACATTTCTGTTCTTTTAACCGTATTATTTAATTTTGAGCTAAAATTAAATATTAAACTGTCTACTTTTCTGGAATCTGACTTGACAGAATAGGGAGAAAAGAATATATTTGTATGTATCTAAACAAACTTTTTTTTTAAACAGCCAAAAAAAATACAGGAGGTATTTCCAAATGGCAAAAACCAAAAATCTCTTATTTGTTCTATTAGCTGCATTTTTGATGACCGGATCTATTGTTTTAACCGGTTGTAGCTCAGGACCAAGTGACGAGCAAATTCAACAACTTAATGACTTGAAAGCTGAAGTGGAATCACTTCAATCACAAGTTAATGCAAAAATGGACGAAAAGTCACAATTACAAAAGCAAATTGCTGACAAAGACGCCAAGATTAAACAGTATCAGAATGACATGGATGCTGTAAGAAAGAGATGTCCGTAATCCGGAAATCATTTTAAAACAATTATTAAAAAATTAAAATTAAAGGAGATTTAATTACAATGAAGTTACATAAATTACTCGCATTTGTATTGGTTTTCTCCTTAGCTGTTATCTCTAAGAATTTTGTATTTGCTCAGGATGACGATATGAAACCAACTGAAATGACCATGGAAGAATGGCAGTTACAGTGGGATGAATTCGCAGCTAAGAAAACAGACCTTACAAATCAACTTAACAGTCTTAACACTGATATCGATGGTTTGAAAAAAACCAACGCTAGCAAAGACGGCGATGTTACTAAAGCAGAGAGCGATCTTTATGCTTCAGTAGGTTCAACAAAATCAGGTGTTGCAGATTTCAGAAAATCATTTGAAGAAGTTGAAAAAATTATCAATAGTAAATCAGGAAAACCTGAAGATGCTATGGCTAAATTCAATGCTATCAAAGCTTCTAAGATCAGATGCCTTCCAGAATTCTGGGATAGATTCAATGCTATGGAAAAGAAAATGATGGATTGGATGAAACCAACTACCGTTGTT
>JBBRMY010000098.1:0-10293 GCA_038230595.1 Ignavibacteria bacterium | reverse complement strand
CCAGAAAATTAAAGTCAGGCTTTAAAATAAATACAAAAGCCGGTAAACATTTTACGGCAGACCGACTGATGTTCACTTCCGGTGTAAGGGATATTTCAAGAAATATAAAAGGCTTTGCGGAATGTTGGGGAAGAACTATTATTCATTGCCCTTATTGTCATGGCTATGAAGTAAAAAATGAAAGTATCGGACTGTTATGTGAACCGGAAGAAATTGCAGATCTTACTCCGCTGCTTTTAAATCTAACAAGGCATATTACAATTTTTACCCATGGAAAGATCCTTACGGAAAAGCAAAAAAAGATCCTTCAAAAATTTAATATAAAAACTGAAGAATCAAAGATCGCAGAGATAGAAAATAAGAGAGGTATAATTAGCTGTATAAAGCTGGAAGATGGTAAAAATTGCAGCATTACAAATTTATTTGCGCACATCCCGGTAGACCAGTGTTCGTCAATTCCGAAGAAGCTGGGAGTAAAACTTAATAAAAAAAATATAATTGAAACAGATGATAATGGAAGAACGAATATTGACAGAGTATATGCAGCAGGGGATTGCACAAATAAAGAACATCAGATAAGCACTGCTGTTTCAGGAGGATCCCTAACGGCAATGTGCATAAATCGGGAGATGGTTGATGAAGAATTTGTTTTTAACTTAAAACACTAAACAAGGTTTACTTAATACAATTCAGTGTTCTCTGTCCCGGTCTCACCTTCATTTACTTTTTTATTGTAAAAGTGCAGGAGCAGTTCATTAGAATAAATTTCTAGACTTTTGTGAAGCTTTTCATAAAACTCTTTCTTATCCAGATCCTTAAATTCCTCAAGCTCTGACAGATCATCATGATTTACAATATGATAGCCGAGTGACCATTTATCGAAAGTTCTTCTTGGAAGACCATGTCTGTAGATGACCTGAAAATTACAAAGGTGAATATTGTCTTCCATTTTCAGGTAAGCCTTTTTACTTTATCATCTTCACCTTCTATCACCTGAATAAGCACTTCATCAATAAGTATCATGAATGAAGTAACATTGTCTTCAATATTTTCTTTGTTTCCGGTGGTAATTATCTTTTCAATTTCATCCGATGTCAGACTTTCCCGGGATTCACACACATACATCAGGCTGACTAATTGCATAATTTTTTGACTTAAGGAGAGTTGATACGTTTAAGTCATTAAATGAATTAAGAGTTGCACTTTTATGCATATGTAGCCGCTTTTCTATTGTAAAAATTCTGAACTAGTCTGACAGCAGGATTTCCTGCATGATCTATTAAAAAATTAAGAAGAAAATTCTCATCTTTAACGGGCCTGTGCACGATATCCGAGCACATATTATAATTTATTGCTTTGTAATCCAATGCCCACTTACTGAACTGTCTTACCTGTAAAGAAGTCTTTGAGAACATAATGCAATGTCTGTGACGGCGGTCATTTTTTATTTTTTGAAAAAGCCCGCATACTATTTCTTCTTCTCCTTCTAGGATCTGTAGGAATAAATTTTCTATCCGCAGCAAAATTCCTGTAATTCCTTTTTCTGCATTACTAATTCTGCTTTGATAAAGTATCGAGTTTATTTCCTTTTCCGTCAGCTTATCAGGATAACTTGTATATACTAATTGGATCAGTCCCATATCATCATTTTGACAATATATAATTCAATATCTATGCCAAATTGGAAATAATTAGTAAAATAAAAGTTTGAATTTTATGCGGAAAGAATATTATTACTCTTCGTGGGAATTGTTTGGAGTATTTTTATTGTTGATCGAATATATTACTTCTTTGAGTGTCGTCTTTTTTTCGCCCGAAACCTGTTCAGTATATTTGATCTGGAAGACAGGAAATTTGAATTCTTTAATATACCATGCGTAATTAATAATACTAAGTGAGTGGGCATTGCTTCCAAATGCACGGTCAGAGTATGAGTCAGTTGTTTTGACACGGATGCAGTCATAAGTCCCCTGAGGAAGTGCTATCTGGCCTCTTCCATCGCATTCAAGCTTGTATGAGCCGAAATAATCTACCTGCTGTCCTCTGGTGCTGATATAAAAATTATAAGTATTCTCAAAGCCATCTCCGTATTTGAGAGGATACCTCATTACAAGCTTTGGCTTTGAAAGCGGAACGCTGAATGTATAGTTCAGATTATAGTTTGCAGTACCCAGAGAGTAAAAAATATTTTCTTCTTCTCTGTAGTAAGTATAAAGGTTAAGGCTTTTAAGTGTTACAAAGCTGGCAACTGAAGCTGTTGGAAAAACATCAGCAACCGGGGTGGTAAGAAGGTCTACGTAATTTATTTTTGAAGTGTCCTTTTGAAGTATCTTTAGATCAAAAAAATTATAAAGATTTTCTCCGGCATCTCCTTCTGAAATGCTGTCAGGCTGCATTTTGATTGTAAGCCATACATCACCTGCAACCGGAGTATAATTCTGATTTATTATAACCTGTGAGTAAGAATTACCGGCTAAAAAAACATACGATAAGAAAATAAAAAAAATAATTAACCTGAACATACTTCATAATATATCATAATATTGATACTTAAGAAAATCATTCTGGTTTCATTACATTTTTTTCAGTGTATATATAAGCCCACCAGATCAGAAGCAGCTGTATTGGAAGGCGTATTACAGAGATCCAGAAATATAAACCAGTGTCATTCCAGTGGTTGATCGTCATCTGGATATTAGCAGGGAAAATTATTATTAATAGAATAATGATAAGGAAAGCACCGATTCTTCTTGTTTTTGGAAATATAAGCAAAAGGCTGAATAATATTTCCATTGCTCCGGTAAAATGGATAAAAAATAAATGCCATGGAAGATAAGGCGGCATTATTGGCATGTAAAAGTCGGGATTAAAGAAATGATTTACTCCTGCAAGGAAATAAAACACGACCATTATATAAAGAAGGATTGTTTTCAGGAATTTGTTTTTTCTTTTACTATCATTTCTAAAGCTTCAGCTTTAAGTACTGCAACTTCATCATAATCATTATTAAAATAAAGAAATGCAGATTTCGATATCCGGAACAGCTTATGTGCCACTTTCTTTTGTGCATTCAGTTTAGTAGATCTTAAAGTTAAACACATGTGGTTAAATATAAATTTCAAATCACATAGAAAACCTGAATTAAAATAATTATTTTAAGTAGAAAATTAATTTATTATATGGAGATTGAGATTTCTGCAACATCTGCTCTTGTGCTTAACTGGACGAACAATAACATCTGGAAATCAACAGAAGTTAGTGAATACATGGATTCTATCGATCTCAGCGAAGGGAATACAATATTAAAACTATTTTCTGACGAGGAAAATTACATGCACACTCAGTCAGTCACTAACAGAAAATACTTTATGAGACAAAGCGCTGTAAGCTTTCTCGAACAATGCAAAGCAAAGAAAATAAGTGCACAGGTAATTATTCTGGCTGCAGGTATTGCTCCTTTATCAATTGAGCTTGCTTCATTATTCCCTCATGCTGCTATTTTTGATGTTGATAAGTTTTTGATGCAGGAAAAAGAGATAGATATAAAAAAAATGTTTAAAGATAGGCTGAGAAATATTCACTTTGTGAAAAGCGATATAACAAATATAGCAGAGCTGGAAAGCCGTCTGTTAAAAGCAGGGTGGAAGCCTGAAGAACAGACACTTCTTATAATGGAAGGAATAACTTATTATTTAAAGGAAGTTGATCTGAAATATATCCTGGAATATTTCTTCAATAAGAATACCTCATTAGCGTGTGATTTTCTTTTAAATTATGATGATATACATGAATCGAACAGAAAATTTGGTTTAGATGTATTCGGTAAGATAAAAGAATCTGTGGGACTGGATTTTGTAGAATCTTATGCACCGGAGTATTTTATGAATTTGCTTTCAGAAATAGGATATAAAGATCCTGAAAGAGTGCAGATGACTGAAGTTCAAAAAGAAAGAACCGGTTGGCCCGAACCTTACCGCAATCCTGAATCAGGGTGGATCACACTTGTTAAGGCCGGAATTTGAGTTAGTAGTATTGATATCCGTCCCAAACTCTGTTTGGGACGGAACTTGTTAGCGAAACTCCGTTTCGCTGTCGAAACGGAGTTTCGACTCCCAATTCTCTTTACCAAACAGAGTTTGGTAAAGAGAATTAAAAAGCTTTCTCATTTCTTCTTCGTATATTTCAGATTAATTATATTCAATCCGTCAATATAAAAACCATCAATATTATTATTTAGAAGATATATCTGCTGATTATAATATAAGTTCAGCCAGGCAGCATCTTCAGTTACTATTGTCTGCATCTTATCATACATTTCATTTCTTTTTGCATCATCTGTTTCTTTTAAGGATCTGATATACAGATCATCAACTTCAGGATTTGAATAACCCACTCTGTTCGGTCCGTTCGGAGTTATATTCTTTGAATAAAATAATGCCATAAAGTTTTCTGCATCATAATAATCAGCTCCCCAGCTTGCTCTCCAGAATGGAAATTCTCCGCCTTCTTGTTTTGAAACTAATGTCGCCTGAAGAAGCTGCTCTATCTTAACTTCAATTCCGAGTTCGAGCATCTGCTGTTGAAATGCAATAGCTATGGATCTTTGAATCTCTTCATTGCCGCAGACAAGCGTTAATGATAATCCTTTACCCCCCGGATATCCCGCTTCCTTAAGCATCTCTTTCGCTTTTTCTTTATCGAAAGGATAGCCTTTTATTGCCGGATTAAATCCCGGCATGCCCGGCGGTACCGGTCCGTTCAGCGCAGCTGCTCCGCGTCCTTTCAAAACAAATCTTACTATTTTTTCCTTATCCGTTCCGTAATTTATCGCCTGACGTAATTTTTTATTATTTACAAAAGGACTTGCCTTACCTGCCGGCAGACTTTTATCCTGCATCATTCCAAAGAAAACTGTCTGCAGCCATGGCTGCTTAACCAGCTTATAATTTTTCGAACCATCTTTTAGATTACCTGAATCATCGGTAAGCACATCATATGTTTCCGAAGATGGAGTATGATAATCATATTTACCATTTTGAAAATCAAGAAATTCTGTTTCTGATGACTGTGTAAAAGTAATATTTACTCCATCCAGATAGGGCAGCTTTTGTCCTGAATTATCGGTTTGCCAGTATGTTGGATTTTTTTGAAGAACCATTGCTTTATCATGCTCCCAGCTTACAAACTCAAATGGTCCGGTGCCGACAGGATTCTCACCAAATTTTTCTCCGTAAAATTCAACTGCTTCCTTAGGATAAACAAATGCATATGTCATAGTAAGCAATGAAAGGAATGGTGAAAACGGATTGTAAAGCTGGATCTGAAGTGTAGAATCATTCACAGCTTTTATTCCTGAAATATCATTTACAGGTGATGAAGACTTTCCCGAGCGGCTATCTATAAATTCTTTTGTTCCTTTTATTTTATCTCTGAAAACCCATTGACCTCTTGTCTTCGATTTCGGATCATTAACTCTTTCAAGACAATACTTGAAATCCTGTGCAATTACTTTTCTGCCTTTACCTTTTGCATCTTTAAAGCATTCATCATTCTGGAATTGTACATCATTTCTTAAATGAAAAGTATAAGTAAGAGCATCTTCCGATATGTCCCAGTTTTTAGCGATCAATGGCTGAAGTTTGTTATTCTTATCAAATGCAACCAGACCTTCCATTACCATAGTAACTCCCCAGATAGACATTGAGGAATTTGACATAACAGGCTCAAGAGTTTCAATACCTGTCCCGATATTTATATTAAATATCTTGCTGTCCGAAACTGTATTCTTTCTGCAGGAAATCCCTGCCAGAGAGATCAATAAAATAAAAAGTATATACTTTTTCATTACAAAATGTTTTGATGTGCTTTTAAAATACCTATTGACGATTTTAAATTACAGATAATAAAAAAAAATTATTCACTATTTTGTTTAAACTTGATCTTCATGGACCCCGATATAGACAAAAACATAATTAACGCACACAGGCTTTCAGATAAAGATAATAATTATCTGTTCGTACCTTATAAAAATATTTTTGAGCTTTTAGAATTAAGAAGAAAGAATAATGGGGAGCAGGTTTATTTGAAATTTTATCCTGAAAAAGGTGAACCGGTATCATATTATTACTCTGTTTTTATTGAAAGGGTTTATTTTTTGTCAAATTTTCTTTTATCAAAAGGGATAAAGCCCGAAAGCAGAGTAGCTGTTTATTCTCATAATCATTCTGATACTGTCGCTTTATATTTTGCTGCATGGGCTATCGGAGCATTTATAGTTCCTCTTAATGTTTCTGAAGAAGAAAGCAGAATAGAATATATCCTTGAAAACTCGGAAAGCCGGCTTATTTTTACGCGCAATGAGTACGCTTCTAAACTGAATGCAATCAAGCATTCAGGTGAAATAATAAATTTTGATAAGCTAGATTATAAACTGCCATCAGAGACAGATCTGACTAAAAATATTTTAAAACAAAAAGTAGATCTTCAAACTGAAAGTATGATAGTTTATACTTCCGGAACTACGGGTAATCCTAAAGGAGTTGTACTTACTCAGTATAATTTAATGACGGATGCAGATAATATCCATAAATGGCATGGGCTTAATGAGAAAGATACTATGATGTGCGTTCTTCCTATTCATCATGTAAATGGAACTGTAGTTACAATAATGACAACTATGTTTTACGGCGGTACACTTATCCTTAATCAGAAATTTCAGACAGGTACCTTTTTCAAAAAATTAGCTGAAGATAATGTAAAAGTTGTCAGTGTTGTCCCAACTCTGCTTCAATTCCTTCTTCATTCAGGAGAAGATATAAGATCATTTGACCTGAAAACGTTCTCGCATATTCTCTGCGGAGCAGGTCCGCTTACCTGCGAACTTGCAAGAAATTTTGAAAATAAATTCGGTTTAAAAATAGTTCATGGATACGGACTTTCTGAAACTACATGCTACTCATGTTTTTGTCCTGTGGATCTTTCTAAAGAAGATCATTATAAATGGATGAATAAATTCGGATATCCGTCCATTGGTATTCCGCTTGAATGTAACGACATGGAAATACAAAACGAATCTGGTACAGCATTGAATGAAAATGAAAAAGGGGAGATAGTTATACGAGGGCATAACGTAATGAAATATTATTATGACAATGAAGAAGTGAACAGAATAACTTTCGAATTCGGATGGTTCCGAAGCGGGGATGAAGGTTTTTTTAAGCTTGATGAAAAAGGGAATAAATATTTTTTTATTACAGGCAGATTGAAAGAGTTAATTATAAGAGGAGGTGTTAATGTTTCTACTCTGGAAATTGATGAAGTCCTTTGCAGCTGTGAAGATATAACTTCAGGTATTGCAGTCGGCTTCGAAAATGACTGGTACGGAGAAGAGGTGGGTGCGCTTGTAATGCTGAAAGAAAATGTTAAAGAGAATGAGGAAATGAAAAATAGAATTTTAAAGTATTGCTCATCAGCACTTCCTTTTTTTAAATGTCCAAAAGTCGTTGTCTTTACAAATTCAATTCCTGTAACTTCTACAGGGAAGTATCAGAGAAATAAGGCAAAGCATTTGTTTTCAGAATTCAAAACTATTCAATTTAAAAAATAAATCATGTTTAAAATAGAAACAGTTGATCACATTGCAATAACTGTTACGGATATTGATAAGAGTATAGCCTGGTATGCCGATGTTCTTGGATTAAAGCATGTTCATAAGGAAATCTGGGAAGGAGAGCCGGCATTTGTTGTTTCGGAAAATGGTTCCGGGCTTGCATTATTTCAGGCAGATCTCACAGAAAAAGAAATTAAGCCTGATGAGATCCGATATTCAGTCAGACATTTTGCGTTCAGAGTTGATAAGGAAAATTTTGAAATGGCCAAAGATTACCTGACATCAAAAGATATTAAATTCAGGTTCGAAGATCACGGAGTATGTTATTCAATTTATTTTAATGATCCTGACGGGCATAAACTTGAGATTACCACCTATGAGATTTGATTAATACCCGCCTCAGTTAGTGTTTAGTTCTGGTTATCACAATTTCCCCTTTGAGGAAAACCTTTGCGCCTTTGCGAGCTTTGCGTGAAATCGTTAATAATTTTTAATAACTACCCACACTCCTTTCACATTTTTACTAATGTTTCGGCTTCCGTTTGGAACATATTTAAAGCTGTAAAGAAAATGACTAAATGAACTCATCCTTTCTTTTTCCGATATTGCCGGATTGAACTGATTCTCAGAAAAGTTTTTTGCAGAAATTTTATCATCAAAAAAGTTTATGCTCATTATATCATTCTTATTCCCTTTAAGCAAAAGCAGATCTACGATCTCAATTATTGCTTCATCAGAATAATCCTTAATATAGATCGTAAAATTTCTTTGCATTCTGCTGTCATTATTATTATACATGATCTCATAATCAGGAAGTTTTGCAAGCTTTTGAGTTTCTACTCCGTCATATAAGGCTTTATTCAAGCCGGCTGCCGAATCAACAGCAGGGGTCTGTGAACCGTTCTGTGATCCGCTCTTTATCTGACAGGACATTAGAAGCATCCCCATTAAAAACACAAAAAGTACTCTTATCATATCACTTCTTTTAGTTTTTCAGTATTAACAGCTTATATAATGTTAAAGTATGTTTTATCTAATATTATTCCCTGAAAATGTATTATTTTTAATATTGTTATTAAGATTAAGTCTTAATAAGTTATAATATATTAAAATTAAACTAAATAATGACATTTAAGACTATTTTTGCAATCGTTATCTGTACTTTACTAATATCCGGAAATACAAAAGCCGATGAAAGAAAATTTAATTATGTATATCAAAGTAATGTCCTGAGCAAAGGTCACAGAGACCTTGAAGTATGGACAACAGCGAGAGTGGGAAAGAATTCAGGATACTACGCTGCATTAGATCACCGAGTTGAATTTGAATTAGGCTTATCCAAAAAACTTCAGACAGCATTTTATCTTAACTTCAGTAATACAAAAACTGATAAGAGCGGCAGCATGCAAACTTTTTTTGAATTTCAGGGATTTTCTTCAGAATGGAAATATCAGGTCTCAAATCCTTACACTAATTCAATCGGTTTTGGATTATATGGAGAGCTTAGTCTCAACGTTGACCGAGCAGAACTTGAAACAAAACTTATTTTTGATAAAAAGATCGGCAATACAACACTGGCATTGAATATTACTGCCGAACCTGAGTGGGATCTTGGACTTCCTTCAGATCTTGAGTTCAAGCAGGAGAACTCATTTGGATTAAGTCACGCGATCACAAATAATTTTTCCGCCGGCTTGGAAATGCGTCAGCACAATGTTTTTGTGAAAGGTGATCTGATTCACTCATCCCTTTTCGGAGGACCTGTTTTATCATATGCTGAGCAGAACTGGTTCGTAAATTTTACTGTCCTGCCTCAGTTGACATCTCTGAAAAAAATTGAAGGTCAGAGTCTGGATCTTGTTGAATATGAAAAGCTTGAAATGAGATTGCTGCTGTCGTTTGCGCTTTAAGAACACCCCCGATATTGTTTTTCCCATGATTAGGCGATTCCGCATCGCAGCATATCTTATTTGAAAATTGGAAAAGTGAAAAACATTTTTTAACATGCTTTAACCTTATTCAGTTTTTTTTTAACCTTGATAGAAAATAGCTAGTAAGAATATTCAACCTTATTACCTTATTACCTTATTACCTTATTACTAAATAAGGTAATAAGGTTCGCTATTATACTTTTATTTTCTATTAAGGTTGTAGAATAAAGCAAAATAAGGTTTTTTGTTTTTGGTTAAAGGGGAGGGAATTTCTCATTACATCGTCTCGGTTATGACGCTCCTGTATCGTAACCGAAAAGATATAATTCATTTCTTACATATACTTTATTGCATCGTAGCCCATCAGTCTTCTATATAAAGCCATTTGACCCATGTGATTTGCTTCGCGGTACATCATAAAAGAATAAAGATCATACCAAGTCATCTTTGCTCCCGGCATCATTTCAAATTCTGTATCAAGCTTTTCCGTGCTTACTTCTGAAAACTTTTCCATCAGCAAAGGTGTAATTGCATCCCAGTCTTTCTTAATTTCTGAAAGTGAAGGATACTTTTCATTTTCTTTTAATCCTGAATGTCCTTCAAAAAGTTCAAGTGATTTAGCCTTTAGGCCAACTCCAAGCCCTTCAGCCATTTCATATCTTGCAGCAGTGATAGCTCCGGCTATCCATGCCATATGATTAGCTTTTGTATTCATCCTGTTCACAGCATTTTCATCTGATATTCCTTCAACTG
>JBBRMY010000097.1:0-10383 GCA_038230595.1 Ignavibacteria bacterium | reverse complement strand
GGGATACAGAATCCGGCTTACGGAACAGGATGGAATATTTATTTAGAGTTAAGAGTTATTTTTTTAGCCTTATTGAAGTATTAAATTATAAACCTTATTACCTTATTCTTTTTATTTAAGAATAAGGTAATAAGGTTTGTTTATTTAGAACGGATTTTCTATTAAGGTTAAAAGAAAAAGCTGAATAAGGTTTGCAAAGTTTAAAAAAAATCTCTGCAACAGTTCTTCACTCTAATCCTTCACTGCACTCATATCCAGCATTCTTTTTAAAGGTACATATGCTTTCCTAAGTGTATCAGAATTCATTTTAATTTCCGGCTTTTTATCTCTCATACATAAATACAATTTCTCCAGAGTATTCAGCTTCATATAGGGGCAGTCATTACAGTTACAGCTGTTCTCAGGGGGTGCCGGAATGAATATTTTATCCGGGCATGCAAGCTTCATTTGATGAATAATTCCGGGCTCAGTTGCTATTATAAATTCTTTTGAAGAATTTACTTTTACAAAATTAAGTAATGCGCTTGTTGATCCAATGAAATCTGATTTTTTTAAGATAGTATCTTCACACTCAGGATGAGCGATCAGCAATGCATTTGGATTCTGAAATTTAAGTGAAGTTATTTTTCTGTCACTGAATGTTTCATGCACGAAACAAGATCCCTGCCAAAGAAGCATATCTCTTCCTGTTTGCTTAATAATATATCTTCCCAGATTTTTATCAGGAGCAAAAATAATTTTCTGTTCTGCAGGTAACTGTGACACAATTTTAACAGCATTCGAAGAAGTACAGATTATATCCGATATCGCTTTAACATCCGCCGAGCAGTTTATATAGCTAATTACAATATGATCCGGATGCTTTTTCTTAAATGCTTCGAGTAATGGAGCAGGACATCCTTCTGCGAGTGAACAGCCGGCATTCAGATCAGGAAGTAACACAAGTTTATCTGGATTTAATATCTTAGCAGTCTCTGCCATAAAATGTACACCTGCAAATACTATTACGTCGGCATTAGTTTTTTCCGCAGCCTGTGCAAGCTGCAAACTATCTCCAATGTGATCTGCAATATCCTGTATATCTGATTCCTGATAGTAATGAGCAAGAATTATAGCGTTCATTTCTTTTTTCAAAGAATTTATCTCTGCTATAAGATCAATGTCAATTAAGTCAGAATCAGTATTTGAACCATTTCTATTTAAAGTTTCCATATTAAAAAATACAAAATTAAAACACTTATATAAATTTAAGAATTCATTATTTTCATTTATAAATATTCCTTAATGAAAGCAATGATACTTGCAGCAGGCTTTGGAACACGACTTAAGCCTGTTACCGAAAACATACCAAAAGCTCTGGTAATGCATAAAGGAAAAACCCTTCTGCATACTCAGATCGAAAAGCTAAAGGCTCTCGATGTTAAAGAGATCATAATTAATACTCATCATTTCTCACAGCAGATAGAACAATATATTTCCGATAATGATTTTAATATTCCAATCAGACTTATTCATGAAGAAGAAATATTAGGAACCGGAGGAGCAGTTCTGAATGCTAAAGAATTTCTGCAGAATGATGATTTTTTTATTTTACTGAATGTTGATATAGATTCGGATATGGATATTGGAAAACTCATCCTCGCGCATTTAAGTAAAAAGCCTATTGCAACACTTGCTGTTCAAAAAAGAGAAACGAAAAGAAAATTAGAGTTTGATAAAAACATGAACCTTTTAAGCAGGCAGAATGAAAGATCAAATCCGAACAGACTCTTTGCTTTTAATGGGCTGCACGTAATATCTTCAGAATTTTTTAACCGGGATATTCCTGTAAAATTTTCTGATATAATAAATTTATATGAAAAGCTTGCAGTGAAAGATCAGGTAAGAGGTTATGAATTTAAAGAAGTGCATTTTATGGATATAGGAAAGATAGAAAATCTTCAGAATTAGTTAAGATATATTTTCAACTCTTTTAACTTCCGGAAACTCACTCATAATCGCTCTTTCTATACCCGCCCTTAAAGTCATCTGGCTGATGGGACACCCGTTACAAGCTCCTAATAATCTTACTTCAATAATATTTTCATCAGTAACATTTACAACTTCAACATCACCTCCATCCATCTGGAGATAAGGTCTTACTTTTACGAGTACTTTTTCTATTTGCTCTAAACTTGGCTTCATTTTAATGCTGATAATAAAGTATTTTTAATAAATAAGGTGAGTCTTGCTCACCTTATTTATATTAATATTAGTATAAAATTATTCCTTAAGATCTGCCGGTTTCAATTTGTTATTCTACCAGCTTCATCATTTCCTGATTGGTTTTTGCCAGGTCATATCTCCATCCGCTTCCCTCTTTTACAGAGTAGAAAACCGAATTTTTTCCGTTAGCAAACCTTACTGTTACCTGAGCATTATCACCTTCTTTCTTTTCGTCTGTAACTTCAAAATCCTGAGAAAGATCACCTAAGCTTTTAACATTTTTATAATCATTCTGGAACATTTCATTTCCGCTTAGATTTCTTTTCTTAGCTACATTATCAAACTGGGTTTGCGAGCCTGTCGAAAGAACTGACCAAGCTTTTGATGTATTTCCCTGCTTAACTGAGAGAGCAAAATCCTTAATGCTGTTAGCAGGAGAATCAGACCCTCCGGAATTAGAACAGCCGGAAAAAATTATGAGAGAGATAAAAATGATTAGTAATTTATTCATAAATAGTTAAATATTTATTTCAAGAGCAGGTTTTTCACTCTCTTTAAAATTCTTTTTATTTATTTCAACAATCAAGTCTAATGATATTTTTCTGAAGAGTTCAGCTTCAAAACTTTCGGGTTCTGATAGAGATACCGGCATTCCCATGTCCCCACCGCTTCTGATATTTGAATTTAATGGAATTTCTCCCAGAAGCTTTACTTTGTATTCTTCAGACATTTTTTTGCCGCCGCCTTTTCCAAATATATGCTCTTCAGTTCCATCTGAGTTTTTATAATAGCTCATATTCTCAATTATTCCTAAAGTCTTTACGTTTACCTTTTCAAACATTGAATATCCTTTACGCGCATCTGCAAGAGAAATTTCCTGGGGAGTTGTGACTATTACTGAGCCTGTTAACGGAATTGTCTGACTAAGAGTCAGCTGAATATCTCCTGTACCCGGAGGCATATCGAATAAAAGTACATCAAGATTACCCCAGACAACTTCGGTCATGAATTGCTTTAATGCAGAGGAAGCCATAGGACCTCTCCAGACAACTGCATTTCCTTCTTCCATTAGAAATCCGATCGACATAAGTTTTACCCCATACTTTTCAAGCGGCACCATTTTATTTTTATCACCCTCTTTTGTTAAGAAAGGCTTTCCTTTTGCTTCATTGAACATGATCGGTATTGAAGGACCGTAAATATCAGCATCGATAAGTCCAGTCTTAATTCCTGCCTTAGCAAGACTCACTGCAAGGTTAACAGCAACTGTTGACTTCCCTACTCCACCTTTACCTGAAGCTATTGCTATCGTATTTTTTACATTCGGTAATATTAATGATTTTTTTGAATTCTTATCTTCAAGAATTAAAGGGAAGAATTTAAAATTTATTTTTTTTATTTCGGGGTAATCCGTACTAAAAGCTGAAGTGATATTTTTTTTAATAACTGAAATGGATTCTTCATTCAGGCTCGCAGCTTTCAGGCTGAGAGTCATTTCATCACCGATTATCGAAGTGCCTGTATAAGAACCGGCTGAAATAAGATCGGTCTGCAGCATCGGTTCTTTAATTGTTGATAATACTTTTATTATGTCTTTTTCTGTGATCATTTTTTAGAAGTTGACAGTAAAATTAGGGATAAAATTTGGGAGAAAAAATGGAAATGGAAGGGCGGGGTATGGACTCGAGGAAAAGGTAGAGACAGGTCGCGACCTGTCCGTACAGGAATACCAGCTTCTTTAAGCTTTCTGATGGCCGTTGGTGACGTTCCGATTCATCGGAACTAAAACACCAACGGCGGCGGGCGGACTAGCTGTTGGTGACATTCCGATTAAATCGGAACTAAACAACGACAGCGGAGCTCACTTTTATTCCATTTAATATAATTTCTTATTTGTCTAAATTGATTTAAACATACTCTCCTGAGCAAAAAGACAAAAATATTTTTAACGCTGCTTGTTATCTCTGCTATTTTCTGGCTGGGAGCAATAAACCTTAGATTTTTTATCGGCAATCAGCTTTTAAATTTTAATGAATTTAATTTCAGGACTGCTATACCTCCTGATGAAGAAAATCAGATCTTTCAAATGCTTGCGAATAGTTCACTGATCATAATGATTGCATACGCAGTTGTACTGGCTTCTGCAATACTTTTTCTGAAGAATTATCATGTAAAGCTTAAGGAAAATCCATGGCTGTTAATGTGCTCAATTTTGTTTTTTGTATTTATTCCTGTTGAGGCTTACACATCATTTCTCGATATAAAATTTATTTTGCTTTTTAATCAGAGACCTGCAAATCACGATCAGCTCTTGAAATACTTCGGTGAGCGTATCGGGTTTTTAAAAGGCGTTCCATGGATAGCAGTTCTTTCTTATTATACAATTATAGGTATTGCAATATTCAAACCTTTACAAAAAAGCAGAGAAGAGCTCGAGCTTGCAAAGCTGAGATCAAAAGAACATTCATATAAATACATCTTCCATGAGGAAGATGATCTTTTAACAGAAGACTGATGGCTATAATAAAGAAGGCTATTGTAAAAAAACCTGATGAAAAAAAAGAAAAATTAATTGATGAGCTGATCGATATATTCAAAGAGATTGGCTACAGCGTTCGAATTGAAAAAGGCATGTTCAAAGGAGGCTTTTGCCTGCTTCGTGAAGAAAAAACTTTTTTGCTGAACCGTAATATTGAGCAGGACAGAAAAATAAGCATTCTTGCAAAAAACATTTCCGAGCTTGGAACAGAGGATATGTTCCTCAAGCCGAATATCAGAGAGTTAGTAGATAAATTCAGCACCGATTAACATAACCTGATGAAAGTAATTATATTAGGGACAGGTACATCACAGGGAGTTCCTATCATAGGCTGTACATGTGAAGTCTGCACATCAAATGACAGCAGAGACAAAAGACTCAGAGTTTCAGCGTATTTAGAAATAGAAAACCCATCCGGCGAAAAGCCACTTAAGCTTCTTATAGACACATCTGTAGATTTCCGTCAGCAAATGCTTTCTAATAAAATTGATGATCTAGATGCAGTAATTTTCACACATCATCATGTAGATCATATTCTTGGAATGGATGACCTGCGGCAGATCAATCAGCGATTGAAAAAGTATATTGATATCTATGGTAATAAGTTAACTCTGGATGAAATTAAAATTACATTCCGCTATGCCTTAGATCCCCTGCTCATTAGCCACAATGCTGTTCCATTGATCAATTTTAATTACATAACTGCTGATCCTTTTAATATAGCCTTTCAGAAGATCATACCTATAGAGTTTTATCACGGCAATCTGAAAATGCTCGGCTATAGAATTAATAATTTCGCTTACATTACAGACTGCAGCATGATGCCGGAAACTGAATATTCCAAGATGGAAGGACTGGATGTTCTGGTAATTAATGCATTAAGAAGAAGACCACATCCAACACATTTCAATCTTGAACAGGCAATAGAGGCATCAAAAAGAATTAATGCAAAGCAAACATACTTCACACACATTACACATGACATGCTGCATTCAGAGATCGAAAAAACACTTCCGGAAAAAATGCATCTTGCATTCGATGGCTTAACATTTAACATATAAGATGGTAAAACTAAGGAACACTCTATACAAAGCAGCACATGAAGCCGGGGATATTTTAAAAGATAATTTCAGCAAGACATTTGAAATAAAAAGCAAAGATCATATCGCTAATCTGGTAACTGCTATAGACCATTTATCTGAGCAGAAAATAATGGAGGTCATCAAAACTGAATTTCCTGAGCATGATATTCTAACAGAAGAGAGCGGATTTTTTGATAAAAAGTCTGAGTATAAATGGATAATTGATCCCATAGACGGAACTGTGAATTATGCACATGGGATTCCTATCACATGCGTTTCCATAGGTATTGAGCATGAAGGTGAAGTAATAATGGGAGTAGTTTACTGTCCAATGATGGATGAATATTTCTTTGCTGAAAAAGGTAAAGGGGCTTATCTGAACGATATTAAGATAGAGGTTTCTAAAGAATCAAATTTTGGAAAAGCTTTATTGGTAACGGGATTTCCATATAACTCAAGCGAGAACAAATACAATCCGGCAGAAATATTCACAGATATAGTATACAAAAATATACCTGTACGGCGATTAGGTTCGGCTGCGATAGATCTATGCTGGACTGCCTGTGGAAGATTCGAAGGCTTCTGGGAGTTCAATCTGAACCCATGGGATATTGCAGCAGGCTGCCTGATACATGAAGAAGCAGGGGGTAAACTGACAAACTTTAAAAATGAAAAGTTATCAATTTACGAAAAAGAAATACTCGCAACAAACGGGTTGATACATGATGAACTTCTGGAAGTGATAGTGAAGAGGGCTTTTGGTTAATTACTAATTACGGATATTAAAATGGGCGAAAAATATTTCGCCCGGTCTGATCAAAACTATTTCAATTTTTAATTTTAAAGCGTTAATTATTTTAACAGTATCATTTTCTTTGTTTCCGAAAAATTATTTGTTTCCAGTCTGTAATAATAAACTCCGCTTGGATAATTTGCTGCATTAAAAGTCATTGAATATCTTCCGGTATTCTGCTCTACATTTACTAATGTTTCAATCTCTTTCCCGTTATTATCAAAAACCTTGAGTGAAACAAAACCGGGACTTGGCAATTCGTAATTGATCTTAGTAGTTGGATTGAATGGATTTGGGTAATTCTGTTCGAGATTAAATTTCTCAGGAATAGAAGTCTCTGAAGTAATTACAGTTAATGGACTGCCGGAATTTACCCATGTAGTATAAATAAGATTTGCAATGTCGTGAGATGCGTTATTAAAAAACATTGTAGTAAAATTTCCCGCAAGCTGCCAGTAAATCTGGTAATAAGTCGAATTAATACTTCCTGCCATTGCATGAGCTATACTGTCACATTTCAGGACAGAATCAACATAACTGTTAGTTTTGTAAATAAAATTAAAAACGAACTGGTTTATATTTGGAACATAAACTGCATTTTCAAAAGTATAGTTAATGTTTGCAGTGTCAAGGTTTATCATCTGTGTTTCATATCTTGCATGAACTCCGCTCTGATTTGTGTACTGTCCATCATAATTTCTGGTAACATGCAGCGGTTGATGAGCATCTCCCATATAATGCCCAAGGTCAGCAGCCTGAAGCATCGCTTTTTGAAAATTGTGCTGTTGAAAATATTTTTTTAGTGAATCGGTAGTTGCAATTATAGAAAAAGGCACAATTCCTGTTGCATATACAAAGGTACTTCCGTGAAGCGCGATTAACGAATCTAAATTTTGAGGAATTCTTCCTGTTGCTACAAATTCCGGATAATCTTCGATATCAATATAGTGTCTCGGGGCTTCATTCGGATCTGTATTTCTTCTAATATCAGGATCTGATGCATGAGCAGCAAGAGAATCAGCCCAGTTCAGAAAACTCATGCTGGGTGGTAGTGAGAACGTTGCTCTTCTATTGATTACTTTATGTCCGTTTGCACCCCAGCCGTAAATAAAAACCAGACTTAACAACAACATAAAAAATATTTTATTGAAATGATTCATTTGTTTTTTTTAAATAATTCAAGATTTATTTTCAAAACTCAAAAAATTATTAGTGCTACTTTACTTTTTAGCCTTTTATAAACAAAATTCAGGCAGAGAAAGCTTTATTTAAACTGTTTTATTAGGTATTATAAAATAGAACTATAATAATTCATATGAAATTGAAAAAAACTTTATTAATATTATCTTCTTCGTTTCAGTTATGCTATTTGTTCCTAGAGTATTAGAAGCTATCAATTGATAAAACAACTGGATATTTGCTGTAATGAGTTGAAATATGTTCAATATCCAAAAGTAAAAACTTACTGCTTCTATTATAAGTTTAATATCTCTATATTTTAAAATGAAGATTTACTTAATAATATTTTTATTGTTAATCCCTCTGTCAGCTTTTACTCAGCAGATCCAATGGGCAAAAAGTTTTGGGAGCCCTCATAATGACTGGCCACATGATATTAAATGCGATAATAATGGGAATGTGTATGTAACCGGAATATTTAATATTGGAACTGCGGCGGATTATTGCGCAACTATAAAATATAATTTAAATGGTGATTCTTTATGGTCAAGAAAATTTAATGAGATCGAAGGTCTTGCAGTTGGAAGAAATATAATGTTTGATGATTCGTTGAATGTATATGTGTCCGGATCTCATATGCTGAAGTATACTTCGCAGGGAGATCTTCAATTCTCAAAAGATTATCATGTTTTCCTTTATAATGTTTGTTTTGATAATTCGAAAAATTTTATTTGTGCGGGTGAAACCAGGGATTCAGTAAGCAGCCGACTTTTTTCTTTACTGAAGTTAAATAAAAATGGTGACACACTATGGCAAAAAATTTATCCACAATTTCATTTTTATACTGTTGTAGGTTTATCAGTTGATAAGAATAATAATATTATATGTAACGCATATTATTCTACTTTTAACCCTAATGGAACAAATGAAGTAATTTTCAAATTTGATCCCGAAGGGAATTTATTATGGACGAAAACTTTTTCAGGAGGAGATCAGCCTGCAGCTATTATACTCGATTCTTTAAATAATATTATCTTTTCAGGTGGTACAAGGGATTCAGCGAACTTTTATGGATTCACTACAATAAAATACGATCCTGAAGGAAATATCATATGGATTGCAAGATTACCTTATCATGGTGAAAGCAGGGATATAAAATTTGACAGACAGGGCAATATTATAATTTGCGGGAAGTATGAAAATAATTTATCTGCGGTCTTTAAATATACTCCCCAAGGAAATTTTGTTTGGTTTCAATCTTTTGGAGGTTATGTTTTCGAAAGTTCATATTTATGTCTCGATTCAATCGGAAATCCATATATTGGGAACACACTTTTAAATAGTAATGGTTCTTATTGTTATCAAATTGTAAAATATACAAACAATGGCCAGCTTTTGTGGAAAACTACTTATCCTGTAGTACCACCACCAACTGGTTTTTATCATCTTCGTGGTATTAATATTGATAAATGGGGAAATGTGTTTGCTACTGGATTGAGAGAAGGTGGAATAGCCAATGATGATTTTCATACTGTGAGAGTTAACACTATTACAGGTCTCATCCAGAATCAAAACGAACTACCTTTAAAATATTCTCTATCTCAAAATTATCCAAACCCATTCAATCCGACAACAAGGATCTCATATGAACTGCCTGTTTCAGATTTTGTGACTCTGAAAGTGTATGATGTTATTGGAAATGAAATAAAAACACTCGTGAATGAAAAGCAAAATGCAGGAGGCTATTCGGTTACCTTCGAAGGTTCAGCTTTATCAAGCGGAATATATTTCTATAGGTTATCAACTGAAAGTTTTTCAGGGTCAGGAAAAATGGTTTTGATCAAATGAGGATTTTCAGATTCAGGATCGGAATATTATACTTCCGGATAAAAGAATAACTTTTTACCTCAATAATTTTATTATTTCGATCACAGCTGAGGCAGCTTCGTAACCCTTGTTACCTTTATCGTCGAGGGATCTTTCGTAGGCTTGCTTTGGAGTGTAGCAGGTAAGAACTCCCATTCCAATCGGGATACTATATTTAACTGACAAGTTCATTAATGCATGTACAAGAGGTTCTGCTATGTATTCAAAATGCGCAGTATCTCCTTTTATCAGACAGCCGAGAGTAATGATGGCTTTGTATTTTTTTGAAGTACATAGTTTTTTTGTCATCACACCGATCTCCCATGCGCCCGGGACAAGATAGATATCTTTTTCGGAAATGCTGAGATTCTCTTCGCTTAATCTTTTTTTTGCTCCCTTGAGGAGACTTTCAACTATCTTTTCGTTGTATTTGCTGCAGACTATGGCGATTCTTTGTTTGGTGCTCATTGGTTAATGCCACCCCTACGGGGTTTTGGTTTTTGAAATTGTAATGTGTTACAATAATGCTACCCCTACGGGGTAGATTTTAATTAATTAACCGCCGCTTCGCGGAAGTTTGGGATCCCCGATAAAAGCATTCGGGGAAGACAACTTCTAAGCGAGAAAGTAATTATTTACTCCAGGGTTAATCTTCTTTTCATGTTAAGGAGACCTTCAACTATCTTTTCGTTGTATTTGCTGCATACTATGGCGATTCT
>JBBRMY010000096.1:0-10393 GCA_038230595.1 Ignavibacteria bacterium | reverse complement strand
TAAAAGAAAACAAATATTTTGTTCCCCTTGGTTCCGAATTAAACTTCACGAATTGAACATGCCTTTTCCATCTATCATTAATAGTAGTCCAGCATTCCCATTTTTAACATTTTCTAATTTCATATAACCTTTCAATCTTACACTTTCGCCTGTAAAATATACTGGTAAAACAATTGCAATACATCCGAATTCTCTTAGCTAAACTTGTATATTGGTTTTTGATTAGTCTGTGAGATTGCGTTGATTGAGATCGCAAGTAGGATAAAAGCAGTGAATATTTTCATGAGGGTAGTTTTGTACATTTTTATATTGGGATTATTGAACAAGATATATGTGATAGTAAATACAGTGTTAAAGTGCAAATATTTTTGACTTAAATCTTTTCTCAAAATACCATATATTAGTATGGTATATTGAGAATTAATCTGCTTTTCCAGTAAATATTCTAATGGCTTCCAATTTTTTAAAAATGTTAAAATGGTGAAAATTTAAATTCATGATTTATCAGATCAAATTGATGTAAAACCCTACATAAATTAAAAACTTTAAAATCATTAAATATTTCAACAAAACTAAACTTTTAAAAATGGTAAACTCACTTTTTAATTTTTTCAATAAATTTCTTATAAGGCTTTCATTGCCGGAAGCTCAGTTGCTTATGATTAATGTTTCGGATAGTTTTCCGATTATAACCAAACCAATTTTAACATCTTATAACATAGCAGGTCCACGGGGTTCGCCATGAATTAGATTAGATCATATATTTCGTTTATAAAAGTTGTTACCTGTCACAAATGATGCCGGCAGTCCTTAAAGCAGTTCGTTCCTTAGGATTGAACAATCTATCTTGTTCGTCGGATCTGCATCGATGACACGAAACGTCCTGTAAGCTGTATAGAAGGCTTGGATACTCGGTGTAGCAGGTAACAAACTCAACTCAGCGTGAATGTATTAGAAGTTATGTTTAGAAATAGAATCTATTTGAAACAATTGCATATATGGATGTCATGCAAAATAATTTGCCATGACCTCTTTGAGAGGATATACTTAAAATGGTTTTATCATTTTATTTAATATCCTCACTGGAGCGGTTCCATTGGGAACCAAAACTAAACCATGGGAGAGAACTAAGTTCGCCCACTAAATTCGCCGTGTGGCTTGATCATTTAAATTTTCATTCTTTTGTATAGGCATGCTTATGCAACCTCAAAAAGGATAAGGGGTAGGCAAAATCTATTTTGTTCTTACTCGTTCTGTAATATTTCACAATAAATTTTTGCTGGTGAATATAAACACCTGCAGATAGCGTTTGAAAAACGTAAAAAAAGTTTAAACCACTTTCATGGGACTGGTACGTTTAACTCGGTGAATAAATATTTTGGTTTTAGTGGAGCCTTAAACACCGCTTTCTAAAGTTCTTTTAACAAGTCCGACCTATAAAATTGCAATTGTAATATCATAACTTGTATTCCCTCTTGTACCGCCGACAATGATCTTATATTTTCCACTGCTCGGAAGTGTACCTTTCCAGCTCATTGCATCATCACCGTCTCCGGCGTTCGGCAGAAATTTTCCTGTCTTTATATTCAGGATCTGGAATACTGCATTATTTTCACCCGAGGTGATCTTAACTTCCATCACCTGCTCTCTGCTCGCTTTTAAAATATATTTATCCCTGTCCCCTCTGACGACTGAATTGCTGTAAGTGGCAGAATACATTCCTTTTTTGAATTTTACATTTTTTGTGATTCCGTCTGCATATGTATTAGCAGCAGTAAAGATAAGACAAAGCATTATCAAAAATGAAAAGCGGGCTTGTAATGTTCTCATATTATTTTTTTGTTTGATATTTATGAATAAGATATAAAAATTTTCCGATTCAAGCAATTAATCGGAAAGTGTAGAATTTGTTCTGCATTTAAATATTCAGGGTTTTTATCTATATTAAGTCTAAATAACAATAGCTGTGGTACCTGAAAATATCCGAAATTTATTTATCGATTATCTTAAAAAGAATTCTCATCGCATAACGAATGAGCGTTTTTTAATTCTTGATACTGCTCTTTCAATGGCTGGGCATTTCAATGCAGATGAGCTTTACCTGAAGATGAAAAACGATATGATCGATGTTTCAAGAGCAACTGTTTATAAAACTCTAGACCTGATGAGTGAGTGTGATATACTTACTAAGCATAATTTTAAAGGTGAGAGAACAAGATATGAAACAAAGGTCGGAAGAAATCATCATTATCATATTATATGCGTAGCCTGCAATAAGATAATAGAATTTGAAGACCCGCAGATAGAAAAAGATCTGATAATTAAATTAAGTAATGGTGAGCATTTAAAAATGCTGGATCATACTGTACAGGTTTTTGCAGAATGTGAAGATATTAAGAACTGTGATTATAAAAATGAAGATCATCCGAAGATCAGTAACACTCCAAAAAGTTCTACGGAAAAACGAAAGAAATAATTGTCAACAGCAGCTGAAATGAAAGTAGGTGAAATGGCTTTGATCACAGATATAAATAATGATCATCCGTCAAGCCACAGAATATTAGAGATAGGATTTACACCCGGACAAACAATTGAACTGTTGTACGTTCCGGTATTCAACGACCCTTTGGCTTTTGCGATCAGAGGTACAATCATAGCTATCAGGAAGAACGAAGCATCTTGCATAATAATACAACTTCAATAAAAAAGACCGAACCATTAATTGCTTTAATTGGTCAGCCTAATTCAGGCAAGACTACCCTTTACAATTATCTTAGCGGGAAAAAAGCAAAGACTGTAAATTATCCCGGCTCCACAGTACAATATTCAATTTCCAGGATCCTGAGTAAGCATCATGTGAATGCAAATATTCTTGATTCACCGGGAATTATCAGCCTTGTTCCCTACTCACCTGACGAAGAGGTTTCGGTAAATTCATTATACTCACATCCTGAATTTGGAAATCCTGATATAGTGATTGTAACTGTTGATACTTCTCAGCTTTCCCGCCATTTATTTTTAGTAAAGCAGCTTATCGAATCTAACTTTAATGTCATCATTGTTCTTACTATGAATGACATTCTTGAGAAAAAAGGATACGAAGTTTCTGATCTGCAATTGAGTAATATTCTTGGATGCTGTGTAGTTAAATTTGACGGGCGAAACGGCAAAGGTCTTGAACAGCTGCTGACTAAAGTTAAAGAAAGAATTGAAGTTCTTAATAGCAAAACTGAAGAAACTGCCCCCGTTATCCAGTACATTACAAGCCGCGGAAGACTTCTGGAATCTTTTAAAAATATTGAAGATATAGAATCAAAAATAATAATAGACAAAAGAAAAGGAAAGAACGGAACCAGCGATTTAAGTAAAAAGATTGAAAACATAAATGAAAATCTTTCAGTTCTTAATAACAGACGTCCCTATGTAAAGCCGGATGAGTTCACTATAAAGCTGGACAAAATATTGCTGCATAAATTCTGGGGACTTATAATATTTTTCCTTATAATGGCTGTAACATTCAGCAGCATTTTCTGGCTTACACAGCCTTTGATGGATATTATTAGTACAGGATTCGGCTGGCTGTCAGATTTTGCCGGGAATACTATGGGAGAAAATCTATTCAGTGATCTTATTTCAAAAGGTATAATAAACGGAATTGGCTCAGTAATGGTATTTCTTCCGCAGATCGTAATTCTTTTTCTGATTATGGAGCTGCTTGAAGACTCCGGATATCTTGCAAGAGGAGCAATGCTTGTTGACCGTCCCCTTTCTAAGATCGGTCTGAACGGTCGCTCATTCGTTCCAATGCTCTCAGGATTTGCCTGCGCTATACCTGCAACTATGGCTGCCAGAACAATTGCAAATAAACGAGAAAGATTTTTAACGATCTTCATTCTGCCTTTAATGACATGCAGCGCAAGAATACCTGTTTATGCTTTGCTTATTGGATTTTTGACTCCGAAAAGTAAACCCTGGTTAGGAGGAATATATTTTGCGACCATATATATAGTTACTATAATCATGTCTCTTATAGTAGGAGCAGTAATGAATAAGTTCGGCGCAAAGCTTGTGACTGAAAAAGATAACTCATCTTTTATTCTTGAACTTCCAGCTTATAGAAAGCCTAAATTTATTTTTTCTTTAAAGAATACTGCAAGAAATGCAAAGCAGTATATAAAGAAAGCAGGACCGGTAATACTTGTGCTTTCACTTGTTATCTGGTTCATGACTACATTTCCGAATTATGATCCTGATATAAAAAACGTTCCGAAGGATTCTACTGGACAGGTTTCTTCTGATAAGCTTTCACAATATAAAGATGCTGAAAGGCTTTCAACTTCCTATGCTGCTTATTTAGGGAAGTTTATGGAGCCGGTTATGAAGCCAATGGGCTTTGACTGGAGGATCGGTGTTTCGCTTGTTGCTACATTTGCTGCCAGAGAAGTGTTTGTAAGCTCGCTTGCATTGATATTTAAAGTAACTGATGAAGATGAGTCAAATCTCCAGAATTCACTTATAAGCGCAATGAGAGATGCTAAAGTCGGAAATACAGACCGGAAATTATTTACTACAGCAACCACGATAGGTCTTATTGTCTTTTTTATGTTTGCTATGCAATGTCTTTCAACAACTGCGATCGCACGGAAAGAAACAGGAAGCTGGAGAATACCGATTCTGCAGATAGTTGTATTTACTTTAGCTGCTTATATATTAACAGTAGTGGTGGTTAATGGGTTGAGGGCTGCAGGCGTTGAGTAGTTTATGTCTCATATTTTCAATCTTGTTTTTATAAATTAGCATACTTACCTTTAACGTTAGTAGAATTACATGATAATCTCCTTTAACTCAAAAGAAACCGAAAGTATCTGGAATGGTGAAGCTAACAGGAAAATACCTCTGGAAATTCAAAAGATAGGAAGACGAAAACTAAGAATGCTTAATAACTCTTCAAGTTTAATAGATCTCAGAGTACCGCCATCAAATAAACTGGAAAAGCTTTTAGGAAATTATAAAGATCATTATAGCATTCGGATCAATGATCAATGGAGAATAATATTTCAGTGGAAAGATAATAACGCAAGCAATGTCAGAATTATTGATTATCATAAATAAATATCAACAATGAAAAAATTAAAAAACATACATCCGGGAGAGGTTTTAAAAGATGAGTTTCTAAACGGATTCAATATATCCGCATATAAATTATCAAAAGATACTAATATTCCTCAAACTAGGATTTCTGAAATAATAAAAGGAAACAGGCGGATCACTGCAGATACAGCACTGCGATTGAGCAAATATTTTGGAAATTCTGCCAAATTTTGGCTTGGACTTCAGGACGATTATGATATTGAAGAAGAGAACAATCTAAAATCCAAAGAACTTACTGCCATTAAAAAAATTTCTATAACAGCAGCATAATCACTGAAGAATCAATTACACATTAAACCTGAAATTCGCGATATCTCCGTCTTCGAATACGTAATCTTTTCCTTCAACATGCAATAAACCTTTTTCTTTTATCACAGCTTCAGTTTTGTGTTCAATAATATCCTTATACTTTATTACTTCTGCGCGTATAAATCCTTTTTCAAAATCTGTATGGATCACTCCTGCAGCCTGTGGTGCTTTTATTCCTTTATGTATAGTCCATGCATGAATTTCTTTCTCTCCGCAGGTAAAATATGTTATAAGATTTAAAAGCGCATAAGCTTCTCTTATCATATGGTCAAGTCCTGATTCATTTAAACCAAGTTCATTCAGAAAATCTTTTTTCTCCTCTACAGTTTCAAGCTGAGATATCTCGGATTCTATCTGTACAGACAGAATTAAAAAATTTGCTCCTTCTTTAGTTGCAATTTCTTTTACTATATCTGAATATTTATTTCCATTAATATCTTTATCGTCAACATTTGCAACATAAAGAAATTCTTTGTCAGTAAGCAAATGCATTTCATTCATAACAAGCTTTTCATCTTCAGTTCTTTCTGTCTTAAAATATCTGGCAAGCCTTCCGCTTTCCAGATGTGCTTTAAGCTCATTCAGGTATTCAACTTCAGCCTTTACTTTTTTGTCGCCGGATTTCAATCCTTTAGAAGTTCTTTCAGTTCTTTTTTCCACTGACTCAACATCCTTTAAAATAAGCTCGGTCTCTATGATCTCTATATCTGATTTCGGATCTACTTTTCCCTCTACATGAATGATATTTTCATCTTCAAAGCATCTTACTATGTGAATGATCGCATCTGTTTCCCTGATATGAGAAAGGAACTGGTTACCAAGCCCTTCACCCTTAGATGCGCCTCTGACAAGGCCGGCAATGTCAACGAATTCAAACGTTGAAGGAATTATTTTTTTTGGATTGTACAAAGCTGTAAGCTTTTCTATTCTTTCGTCAGGGACTATTACCGACCCGACGTTGGGGTCAATAGTACAGAAAGGATAATTTGCTGCCTGAGCATTTTGTGAAGACGTTAGAGCATTAAACAATGTTGACTTCCCTACGTTTGGAAGTCCTACTATACCGCATTTTAAAGACATAAGATTATTATTAACGTTCCTAAGACGGGCTTATGAACTGAAGTTATATTATAAATAGTTTTAAAAGTAACATATATATTCCTCCATAAAAAAGAGGGATGAAAATATTATCATCAAATTTTATAGGCAATAGCTCTACAATTGATGTGAGCAGGAGGCATGAGGCAGCAACGTAATATTCATTAATGCTAAGCGTATAGTTAGGGGTCAGAAAAATTACGACCATGCCGACAGCAACAAAAGCTAAAGAGCCTTCAATTGTTTTCCCCCAGACTTTAGCTGAACCAAAAAGCTTGCCGATTATTGCAGCAGCAGAATCACAAAATATTATTATAAAAATACTTTTTATAGCAACTTCTTTTGGAAAAAGTAGAATGCAAATAAATGTAGCAATAACTAAATAAGTACCGCCTGTAAATAATGATTTTTTATTATTTCGTTCATGATCCCGCAATATCTTTCCAAAAGCATCTACATAAAGATTTTGAACCGGCTTCATTTTAGTTCTTACAAGGTCAACAATTATCATTGCTACGGAAATAATCCCAAGTATGTAAAGCATCTGTGTCCGGTCAAAATAAAAATAAAGAAAGCCTGAAAGTGAATATCCAAGATGAATTGATTTTCTCATCAATTCATTTGTCCAGCTTAATTTTTTATTACCTTTTTCCATTCTGATCGTTAACTGCAATTGAACATAAAAAAAAGCGATCTCTGAAAATAAAAGACCGCTTTTTAAATTTTAAAACTTACTGATCTAATTAGCCAATGCTATATTTCCGGGCAAGCCCGGGTTTTCTTTAGTCTTTGGCTCTTTTTTCGGTTCTTTATTAAGATAAGGATTGACATAAGGAAGCTCCTTAACAAATGGAGGAAGCTCAATTCCGTTAAGTACTTTGTCTATTTCTTCAGAATCAAGAATTTCTCTTTCAAGAAGTACAGCTGATAATCTATGAAGCTTATCTATATTATCTTTAAGAAGTCTTTCAGCAAGATTCATACCGGCTGAAACAATTCTTTTAACTTCATCATCTATCATTATAGCAGTAGATTCACTGTAGTTCTTTGAATTATTCATATCTCTTCCAAGGAATACTTCTTCATTCTTCTGACCATATGCAACCGGTCCAAGTCTGTCGCTCATTCCGAATTCGCATACCATTTTTCTTGCCATTCCTGTTGCTCTTTCAATATCATTTGATGCGCCGGTGGTAAATTCATTGAATACAAGCTTCTCAGCAGCACGTCCGCCCATTGCATAGGCTATCATTGCTTCCAGATATTCTTTTGAATACGTATGCTTCTCATCGATCGGAAGATATGTTGTAACACCTAATGCTCTTCCTCTTGGAATGATAGTTACTTTATGTACAGGATCTGATTCAGGTATCATCTTTGCTACGATTACGTGTCCGCATTCGTGATAAGAAGTTGTTTTCTTTTCCTTATCAGTAATGATCATACTTTTTCTTTCAGTACCCATCATCACTTTATCTTTTGCATCTTCCATATCTCTCATAGAGACAACATCAGCATCTTTTCTTGCAGCTAAAAGCGCCGCTTCATTAACTAAATTTGCAAGATCGGCTCCTGAAAATCCGGGAGTACCTTTTGCGATAAGATCAATTTTTACATCAGCAGCCATGGGAATTTTTCTTGTATGAACAATAAGAATTCCTTCACGACCTTTAATATCAGGCCTGTCAACAACAACCTGTCTGTCAAATCTACCCGGTCTTAAAAGTGCCGGATCTAAAATGTCAGGTCTGTTTGTAGAGGCTATAACTATAACACCATTATTTTGCTCAAAGCCGTCCATCTCGATCAAAAGCTGATTAAGAGTTTGCTCACGTTCATCATGACCTCCGCCAACTCCTGCACCTCTGTGTCTTCCGACAGCATCGATCTCATCTATGAAAATTATACATGGAGCATGCTTTTTTCCCTGCTCAAAAAGGTCTCTTACTCTTGAAGCACCAACTCCAACAAACATTTCAACAAAGTCAGCTCCGCTGATAGAGAAGAATGGCACCCCAGCTTCTCCTGCTACTGCTCTTGCTAATAAAGTTTTACCTGTTCCCGGAGGACCTAACAATAAAACTCCTTTAGGTATTTTTCCGCCAAGCTTCTGGAATTTAGCCGGTGATCTTAAAAATTCTATTATTTCTGAAAGCTCAGTCTTTGCTTCTTCTACTCCTGCAACATCCTGAAAAGTAATTTTGATAGCAGACTCATTCAGCATTTTAGCTTTCGATTTTCCAAAAGAGAAAATATTCCTGTTACCGCCTGCACCGCCGGAATTCATTCGCTTCATTATTACGACCCAGAAAACAATGATAAGCAGCCATGGAAGCATACCAAGTATTGGTCCAAGCCATCCGCCGTCATCTTTTTCAACTGTGAATCTGAATCCACTTTCGTTCCAGTTCTTAATTACATTCTCATCTATATTCGTATAAGGAAGGAAAACTGTTATCTTATCTGCATTAAAAGTTCTGCCATTAACATTCAGGGGTTCCATGCCTTTCAGTTTGCCCATGAATTCATAATTATTATCAGATTTTTTAACTAATGCGCTTTCAATTTTTTTATCTCTTATAAGTCTTTGAAATTCATCGTACGAAATATCAGAATACTTTCCATCTGAACTTTTCGTATATATCATAATCAAAAAGAAACCGATAAGAATTGCACTCCATCCGAGCACTATTCTGAAAACACGGTTCCAGTTAAATTCATCATTATTTTTATTATTCTTTTTGTTGTCCATTAAATTGATTGTTTTACATTATAACACATATATTTCTTTTAAATTCCTGTACTTCTGAGCATAATCCAGTCCGTATCCGATTACAAAGTCATTTTTGATCTTAAATGCGATGTAATCTATCTTGAAATCTATTTTTGCTACGTCTTTCTTATATAACAGTGTTACGAATTTCAGCGACTTTGGTTTCCTTTGCATTACAAGATCTCTGATATATTTTATGGAAAGACCTGTATCAATAATATCTTCTACGATGATTATATCCTGATCTTCTACCTGACAATTAAGATCTTTCAAAAGAGTTACTTCTCCGGATGAGATCTTGCTGTCACCATAACTTGACAGCTTAAAAAAATCAACTTCACAGTCAAGCTTTATCTCGCGGATAAGGTCTGAAAGGAACATGAATGATCCGTTCAATACACCTATGAAAATAGGCTTCTTGCCTTTATAATCTTTGTTGAGCTGCTTGCCAAGCTCCTTAATTCTTTTTTTAAGTTCAGCGCGGCTTATATAAACTTTTGGCTTTTTAGTTTTTTCCAATGAGAAAGAGAAGAGTAAAATTAGATTGATTTAAAAAAAATGCCCACCAATAAAAAGATTTACTGGTGGGACAAAACAAATTATTTTAATAAATAATTAATTGTTCTCTTCTGCGATTATTCTTTTATTCTTTCTTATCGCTCTTTCCAGATCCATTTTCTTTTCAACAGAAGGCTTGTTATAAAACATTCTTCTTCTGAATTCCTTTAAAATGCCGGATTTTTCGTATTTCTTTTTGAATCTTTTTAGAGCCTTATCGACAGATTCACCGTCTTGTATCAAAACTTTGAACAAATTAATTTACCTCTTTTCTTTTTTTATGTTATGAATCAAAATAGCAATAAATTGTTATATTTTCAATGTAGAATACGTGCTTTTTTGTATGTTTTAATGCAAATTACAGATAATCTGCCTCCGTTGGTGTTTAAGTTCCGATTTATCGGAACATCACCAACGTACACATATATAATTTTGAAGGTTTTCAATCAACCTTGAAATGCGTTAATTATTTAATTTAATTGCATTAGCAATTTTTTATCAAGC
>JBBRMY010000095.1:0-10399 GCA_038230595.1 Ignavibacteria bacterium | reverse complement strand
ATTAATGCTACAGTTGATCTGGCTTCCTGTGAATCCACAGGGCAGAATCTGTAAATATTATCATTGGGAATAGAGAGTGATCCGGCAGTTGATCCCTGGCTGATGACTATCATACCTACAGAATCAGCGAAAGATTTTATTTTAGCAGTTTCAGAGCTTGATTGAGGACCTATGACAATTCTTATTCCGTCTGAATAAAATCTTCTTATCTGGCTGAGAGCAGAATCCGGATTTAAATATGTATCCGAATAAGAAACTGCAACCCTGTTCAAAGAATTTACTGAATATAGATATGCATTCACTCTTAAGGTCCCGATATCAAGTGCAGCTTTGGAAGTTTTACCTAAAGTTGACCATTCACCTGTGGAATAGGAAAATAGTGCACCGATCTTAATAGTGTTTACGCCGGATGGATCTACTGGATTAACTGATTTACAGGAATAAAATTCAAATGAAAAAACAACAAGAATGACTATATACAAAAAGTAATTTTTTTTCATGGAGCCTTGTTAAGAAAAATTAAAAGGAATATTTAAAAATACTTAATTCAAGTTTCAAAAACTAAGCTCAATTGTGGAGAGGTTTGTTTTTTTGTATCAAACGGGGAGAAAGTGTATTATATTTGAGAAACCTTAAGAAGGAGATTATGATGAAAAAAATAATACTGTTAATTATGTTCTTTTTTAGTTCTACAGTTTTTTCGCAAAATTGGGTTACTATAGGCGGTAATTACCAGCGCAACGGAATAAGTAAAATTACCGGACCTAATTCTATTGCAGCTGCTTACTGGACTGTTAACAGCGCTAATACTACTGCATGGGGTAATTCGGTATATTCTTACGGTGATAAGTTCGTTACTTCCAGAATTGTGCTTTCTCCTTACACGGGTAAAGTTGAATTAAGAAATATTAACACAGGCGCTTTTATTTGGGAAAAACAGATCAACTCTTCATCGAGAATGTATGCTGTGGGATTTAATGAAGATGCCGTATATGCGCATGATTATAATACCGGTATACTTTATGCATTAAATATTTCCGACGGCTCTGTTAAATGGTCAATACCTTCCGATATGTTTCCGGGTAATACAGGGTTGTTGTTTGCATGTGACGGCGACCCGATAGATAAAGGCAAGAGAATTAATAAAAACACAGGGCAGGCAAGATGGGTTAATAATTATATAATTCCTGTTGGACCTGACGGCGGCTTCTGTGTTTACGGTAATACTTATTACCATTGGACAGGTTCGATAAATACTCCCAAGCAGCTAATAGCAATAGATATAAACAGCGGAGCAACAAAATATTTATCGCCTGCTTTACCGGGTGACGGCGACCAGGAAAATGATCTATGCATAGGACCTGACGGAACAATTTATATTTGCAGGGACGGTGGTTTATTATATGCATTTCAGGATAACGGTACCTCATTGGTGCAGTTATGGAGCAGAAGTCCGGGGGCGGTTGTAAAAGGAGTTGGTAAAGACGGCTCTTTGTATGCTTCAAACATTAATGACCCGAGTCAATTAGGTACAAGCACCACAATAAGATTAAACCCTGCTAACGGCAATAGGATTGATTCAACCGCAGTTCCTACACCGCTTGCTTATTTTGCTGCGGGAGCTGATTCAACCATTTATATCTGCACAGGTGAAGCAGGCAACGGACGGTATGTGGCCTTTACTCCAAACCTTCAAACAATTAAATGGCAGTTAAACATTCCATCTAATTATTATAGCGGACCCTCTTTATCGAAAGACGGTATATTTATTTCAGTCGGTGCAGGCACAGAGATCAGGGCATATAAAACAAATCTTACGTTAAAACCGGTTGCCGATTTCAGAGCAAGCGCAACTTTAATTCAGGCCGGACAAAGCATTAATTTTTTTGACCAGTCTTCTTATTTACCTTCATCATGGAATTGGAGTTTCCCCGGTTCTAACACAACTAATTCTACTCAGCAAAATCCGGCAAACATAGTTTTTAGCACTCCCGGAACTTATCAGGTTAGCTTAATTGCATCTAACGGAAGCGGCTCAGACACTTTAATAAAGCAATGTTACATAAATGTTGTAACTGTTTCAGGCGTGGTAAATAACGGAGAAGCACCGGAATCATTTTCATTATCTCAGAATTATCCTAATCCGTTTAACCCAACGACAAACATAAATTACAATCTTCCGAATTCAAATTTTGTAACTTTAAAAGTTTATGATGCTGTAGGAAATGAGATCGAAACATTAGTAAATGAAAAGCAGAATGCAGGAAGCTATTCTGTTACATTTAATGCGTCAAATTATCCGAGCGGAGTTTATTTTTATAAGTTGGTAACTGAAAAGTTTTCAGAAACGAGGAAAATGGTTTTAGTAAAGTGATTCACATTGCAAAGTAAATATTACTTCCCCGAATGCTTTTATCGGGGATCCAGTGCCTATATAAAAAAGACCTGACAAGATTTTTTCCTGTCTGGTCTTTTTACGTTTACTACATCATTTCCGCCGCTTCCGGGACGACATTTTCTTTTTTTCGGAATTAAAATTTAACCGCTTATATTATTCCTTTGATCATCACTTCTCATATTTAAATGATCTTCGCTGGTTATTTCATTTTTGTTTTCACTATATATAGAATTATGATTATCCGGAACAACGGAAGATTGATGGTAACCGTCATGAATGGCAATTCCTTCAATAATAAGACACTTTTTACATAGCTCTTCAGGTGAAGGTGTCGAGGTGGAGACCATGGATTCAGACTTCAAATTAACCGGAAAGTCCGGACATTCTTTATGCCAGTGCCATAAATTATTTACTGATTTATTATTTTCCCTGAGATATGGTCCATAAAATTTCATAGCCGTAAATTTGAATTGTGAGATGTATAATAATAGGAATAATCAGAGGTAATGTAAATTAGGAGTAATACGTAGGTAAACCGGTAATTAAGCTGTAGGTAAGTAGAAATACGGAGATTATTGGTCCAGTTTTGTTAATTTTTTAGATAGAGCATATTTAGTGAGCCCGGAGATGGATCTTATATTAAGCTTTTGCATGATGTGCTCCCTGTGAGTTTCAACTGTTCTGACGCTCAAATTAAGTTTAAGGGCTATCTCTTTATTTTTCTTATCATTTACGAGAAGCAATAATACTTCTTTTTCTCTCGGAGAAAGTATCTCATTTTCAACCGGCTTTTTTAAACCGCGATTTGCATTCTGGCTTAAAATTGCTCCGCTCACCTGCGGGCTGTAATAAGGAATATTATTGTTAGCAGATTCAATTGCTTTTATTAACTCTTCAGGGTTTGAGTCTTTTAAGATATATCCTTTAGCTCCCAGCTTTATAAATTCGTGCACATAATTCTCATCATCATGCATTGTTAAAACAATTATTTTTGCAGATGGATTTTTTTTGAGAATAAGCTCTGCTGCTTCAATTCCGTTCATTCCGGGCATGCTTATATCAATGAGCAATACATCAAAAAGTATTTTACCTGCTAATTCCACACCTTCTTTTCCTCCGGAAGCTTCACCGACAAAAAGGATATTTTCTGATTTTTCCAATTCGCTTTTAATTCCGGAACGAACTATAGGATGATCATCTATAAGAAGCACTCTTATCATTGTTTTTTCGTTTTCCTTTTTTTCCATTATTGCGGTATTGAAATATTGATCTCAGTTCCTTTGCCTAATGTGGATTTTATCATGAAATTTCCGCCTAAGGAATCAGTTCGCTCTCTCATAGTTATTAGCCCATATCTTTCGTTTTTCATATCGGATGTAACATCGTTCGTTAAATTAAATCCTTTCCCGTTATCGCTTATGCAAACTTCAAGCTTTGAATTTTTTATTTTTATAATTATATCAACTGATTTTGCATCAGAATGCTTCTCAATATTCTGCAATGCCTCTTGTACTATCCTGTAAATATTAAGTTCAACTGCAGGGATAAGTATTTTTTTTATAATTCCCATTCGGAATCTTACTTTGATCCCGGATCCTTGGGTGAAATCAGTTATTACAGATTGAAGCGCAGATTTTAAGCCAATATCCTCCAGAGAAAGAGGGCGCAGGTTTCCTGAAACAATGCGAACCTCATTTATTGTCGTTTCAATAAGCTCCCTTGCGATCACTATATCTTTTAAGCCGGTTTTTTTCTCGGTTTTAGAAATAATATTTTCTATGGAATGGAGCTTCATTTTAGCAATTGAAAGGATCTGATTTATTCCGTCATGCAGATCCCTTGCAACTCTTGACCTCTCCTCTTCCTGCGCATTTGCCAGGTGTTTTGATAGTTTTTTAAGAGATGATTCAGTATGCTTTCTATCAACTATTTCCCGCTCCAGGCTAATATTTATATTTTCAAGCTGCTTCGCTTTTACAACTGCGCTTTTTTCAAGCATCATATTTGAATGTTCAAAAGCCTTGCTGTTTTTTTCTATATCTGTAATATTCTGCTTTAAATTCGTAATATCTAAAAATGAAATTATAACTCCGTCAATCTTATTGTCAAGCGTCAGATAGGGACGGACCCTCATGTAATACCAGTTATTTTCAATACCTTTCACCGAAATTTCTTTCGTAGTCGGGGTTTTAATAACTTCAGCTACAATTTTTTCCAGATCTTTAACTTCCACATTCATTTTAATGTTAGTCAGCTTTCTTCCGATATCACTTGGAATAAGATTGAGAAGCTTTTCGGACATCTTTGTAAATCTTCTTATAGATAAGTTTTTATCAAGCATAACAACAGGAATATTAATGCTTGTAAGCAGGTTATTCAGATCATTATTTAAAATGCTCAGATCAATATTAGTATTCTGATGCTCATCATTTACTGTTGTAAGCTCTTCATTTGTACTTTGCAGCTCTTCGGTTGCTGTTTCCAGCTCTTCATTTGTGCTTTGCAGCTCTTCATTGCTCGATTGGACTTCTTCATTAGCAGATCTCAGTTCCTCATTTGCTGACTCCAGCTGAACGATGATCGATTTAAGATTATCTTTAGAAGCAGCAACTTCTTTTTTAAGTCTCTCAATTTTTTTAGATTCAGGCACGTCACTTTCCCTGCCGGAAGCACGAAAAGAGATCTCAGACAATTTTAAATACGGCTTATCATCAAAGACAATTAGAAATAAGGGTTCGGCACTGACTTTGTTTCCCAAAGGCTCTATCAGAAGATCAAGGATCTTATTTCTTTTGCCAAGCATAAATTCAATATGATCTTTTCTAACGCTTGCATTTTCCTTTATTGCCTTATTGATAAGGAAACGAATTTCAATAGCCAGACCATCACGGGCGATCTTTAAAAGATTGAATGAGGGCTCTCCCTGCGGAAGTTCCAGATAATCACTTGTATCTCCCCGGAACTGGGTAACATCTAAATTAGCATTTACAATTACGCTTGCGGGAGCAAATTTTTCCAGCATAACAGAATCAGCTGCTTTCTGGTAATCTTCAGAAATGAATTCCTTCTTTGAATCTTCAATCTTAGATCCGGGCTTTGGTCCGGAAGGAATAGAGACAGGACGTGGACGGTTTAATTCCAGAGTCCGTTGTCCAAGATTTATCTTCTTCTGAAAGATCTTATTTTTTTTATCGAGAGAGCTAAAAAGCTTTGTAAAAGAGCCAATAGTTTCAGCTGTACCAAGGATAAGATAACCGGAAGGATTTAAAGAGTAATGAAAGACCGGAATTATCCTGTTTTGAAGTATCTGTCCGAGGTAGATGAGCACATTTCTGCAAGAGATAATATCCATTTTTGAAAATGGAGGATCCTGGATAAGATTCTGCTTCGCAAAAACGCACATATCCCGGATCGTTTTATTAATGAGATATTTCCCGTCGGTCTTTACGAAATATTTTCTAAGCCTTTCAGCAGTTATATCATTTACTATATCCTCGGAATAAATGCCTCCCCGGGCTTTTTCAATTCCTGGTGCGCTCAGATCAGTAGCAAATATCTGGACAGGAATATGCAAGCCGTTTTCCTGCTGAAATTCGGATATCGCAATCGCCATTGAATAAGCTTCTTCACCTGTTGAGCAGGCGCTTATCCAAGCCCTTACAGGACTATTGTGATCTTTTGCTGCCAGTAGTTGGGGAAATACTTTATTCTTTAAAGATGCGTACATCTCGGGATCTCTGAAAAAGCTTGTAACATTAATAAGAATATCTTCACAAAGAGCATCAAGCTCAACAGGGAATCTTTTTAAATATTTTGTATAATCCGCAATATGATTTATTTTGTGAACAACCATCCTGCGCAGTAAGCGCCTCTTTATTGTATTTGACTTATAGTCCTTAAAATCTATTCCGTTATTTGTATGCAGCATGACAAGGATCTTATTAAGCTCTCCATCAGCATCAGGTATGACAGTATCAGGCGAGTTGTGTGTAGTTGGCTTCAGGTATTGGTTTCTGCTGATCCTTCCAAGCTCTCTTGCAATTGCAACAGGTGTAAGAATAAAATCCACTACTCCTGCAGCTATTGCATTTCCGGGCATCCCAAAAAATTTAGAAGTCTTTTTATCCTGGGCATAGGTTATTCCGCCTTCAGATTTTATAAACTCCATCCCTAATGTTCCGTCTGATTCAGTTCCTGAAAGAATTACTCCAATTGCATAATGTGAGCTGTCTTCAGCAAGTGAACGCATAAAAGTATCAACAGGAAGATGAAGCTTGCCATCCTTCTTACGGGGTAAATTTTTAAATGTACCTTCTAAAAATGTAGGAGTTGTTCCGGGATTAATAATATAAATATTATTCGGGGAAGGCTTCATCCCGTCCTTTATCATATTCAGAGGCATTTCAGTAACTCTCTCAAGTATTTCTTTTAAAAGACTTTTATGTTCAGGATCCAGATGCTGAATAATGACAAAAGCCATACCGGTATCTATTGGAAGATTTTTCAGAAGGGTACTGTATGCTTCAAGACCACCTGCAGAAGCGCCTATAACTACTATCGGAAATAATTTATTTTTTATAGAAAGGTCATTTCTGAAATTATGCGGAGCTGATCTTTTATTAAGAGGATCTTTCCTGGCAAGAGATCTGCTTACTGACTTTTTTAAGTGATCTCGCTTTTTTAAAGCCGGTTTTTTTATTATGCGTTTTTTCTTTGTGGAACTTTTGAGTTGATTCAAAATTCATGTCATTATGCTTGTCTGTTCTTATAGAACAGACTACTCAATTCTTGTTACGTGAATTTGCCATACTTAAAGCTTGAAGTTAAACGTATTACTATATATAAATATACATATTGCATGAAGAAATAGTAACAGTTTTATTGGTATTATTATAGCACTCAATCTGCAAACCTTCATTTTGAACGTAAAAAGACCTGACAGGTTCTTTCCCTGTCAGGTCGCTTTTTCTCCATGTCGCTTTTCCACTATTTGGACCTGACAAGTGGTTTGATGAATAACCAAATCATAACCCGTTCTGAAGTGGTAAAGTTTCCGCTGCTCCGCAGCAGCCATGAAAAAGGATGGGATTTTATAATTTTATTTTAGATATTTACTGTAAAGGTGAATATCATTCATTCCGCCGTCAGGATTCTGAATATTTTCCCTTAGAGTTTTGATATTTTTATATCTGAATTTTTCTGCAAGCTTTATGCTTTTTATATTCCAGGGTAGAATTCTAAGAAATAGTATTTTAAAATCCAGCTTTAAGCATTGTCTTTCAATCTCTGTCATTACTTCTGACATTATTCCTTTCCCTTCAAATTGGGAATCAATAAAATATCCGAGCTCAGCTTCCTTCTTATCCCATTCGATCTTCTTGATCGTTATCTGACCAATAAATTCGTTTGTTTCCTTTGTAAAAATGCCATATGTAAAGCTGATATTCTGTTCCCATTCTGTAGAACGTAAAAAAATAAAATCCAGAGAAGTATCCTCGCTTGTAACCATAGAAATAGTCTGCGGAAAATGTTCTTTAAGTCTTTCCTTGTTCCTTTTAACCAGATAAAGAATATTATGCACATCTTCAGGAACATACTTCCTTAAAAATGTTCTTTCAGTCTGTAGTGATAGTGATGGACTTACTTCTTTTATCATTATTTAATTTAATAAAAAAAAGCCCTGTATTACAGGGCTTTGAGTATATTATAAAGATCGGCTAAAATTTATTTTAAAAGCATCATTCTTTTTGATTGAATTTTCCCTCCGGCATTCAATGTATAGAAGTAAACTCCGCTCGAAAGTCCGGCTGCTGTGAAAGTATATTCATAAACTCCCGTAGAAAGATTTTCATTTACCAGTACAGAAACTTCTTTTCCAAGAATATCAGTCACGGACAGTTTCACATGACCATTTGCAGGAAGATCAAATTTTATTTTTGTTGAAGGATTGAATGGATTAGGAAAGTTTTGCTTAAGACTATATTCGGCAGGAATTTCAGTATTTACATATCTGAACCAGTCAAACTTATAAGCTCTGTAACTATACATTCCTGTTGGAAGTGATAGCTCAAGAACTTTTGTACCGTCCGGCTTTACTTCAGTTACAGAAGGAATGGAAGCGCCCCAGCCTATTAAAGTATTACCATTCGGTAACCTCTGGACATAACCTAGAGCAAAGCCATAATTATCCGGAGAATTCCGGTATTGCCAGACCAGCTCGACCGTTTTATTAAATTCATCTATCTTGTATTCAACTGCTCTGGAATGTGGAGTGCTATGAAAATTCCCGTTATCAAATAAAGTAATATTTCCGTTAGGAAGCATTCTTATAGCATGCTGATGAGAAAATCTTTCTTCATCATTCAGGAATGTAAATTGATTGTTCTCTCCTCCAAGTCTCCAAATAATTTCTCCGGTTAGAGTATTTATCTTTGTAATCTCGTCCATATGTCTTGAGGATATCAGAATATTTCCGTCATCAAGCGGTTCAATTGCATTTATATGTGCATAATCAATTAAAGGTGCTGAAAGTAATTCATGGGTTGCATCTGTTATTTCAAAATTATCCCATGATCTCCACTGGAATACAAGATTTTTATGAGCATCGAATTTCTGAATTATTCCTCCTGTTACCAGTGCATTTGAATAACCATCATTAACAATACTTCTCATATCCAGATTTTCAGTATCATAGCTCATGATATAGTATGAGCCATCAGAAAGCATATGAAAATCATGAATGTCTGTGCTATAGCCGTTTCCTGCATAAAAGCTGTCTATCAGATTAAGGTCATTATCCATCTCGTAAAAACCTTTATTCAATTCATAGTAAACAAAATTCCCATTATCCAGCATTTTAAAATCTGCTCCAAATTGTGGCAGCTTTTTATAGTAAAAAGGAAAGCCATTATTATTCAAGATCATTAAATAATTCTTGTATTGTGTCGGCGCATTTCCAATTACAAGATTACTTAAAAAAATTCCTCCCGGAGTCGGATCATTATTAGTTGTTACAGTTATCAAAGGAAAATCAGAAGGTAGAGATGCGAAGCTGTTGTGTAATCTGAATGGTGAGGCAATAACGTTACCCAATTCAGATTGGATGGAATTTGTTTCAATGCCTGAATTTCCCGACCGGACCCTTTGCGTTAAAAAATTCAAAGTATAGCTGTCACTGAACTGTCCTGATCTCATAAGAATTGGTGAAATATTTACAGTTACATTCTCATTGAATTTAAAAGTGGAATCGGTTTTAATTATTAAAGTTTTTTGATCATCAGCTGCCTTAATAGTATATGAATATGAGCCTCTTATAGCTCCTGTAATGCTTATCGAAATATCATTAATAGCATGAGGAGGACTTGTTAATCTGAATATGATCGAAGTGTGAATATTATTTAAAGTTGAAGCCTGTACCGGAGAAATATATTCAATTCCATTTGTAATGTTTTTAGCAAAGATTTTCGTTGCAAAGATATTTAGTGCAAAAATAATAATTACAGAAATTAATACTTGGAAGAAGCAGCTGTAGTAACGGCTCAATAAACGGCTCATGGAGGATTGGATTAAGTTCAGAATAAACTTACAAAAAATATAAAGACCTCGCTGTAACAAATAGTTTCCAGAAAGTAAAAGTTGTTAGGATAGAGTATTGTTTAAAAGAGGATCAAATCCGGATGTAAAAAGTATCGAAGTAAAATTTAAAAAGGTTACGACGCGGGAGCGTCGTAACCAGATAGAAGTACAAGCGAAGTAAAGTTAATTATTTTATCAGAGTCATTCTCATTGTCTGAGATGATACATCGGCAGTCAGCTTATAAAAATAAACTCCTGAGGACAAGCCTTCTGCATTAAAATTAAATTGATATTGTCCCTGTGAAAGAAATCCATTATAAACTTCTTTTACACTCGTGCCCGCATCATCAAATATCTCAAGCTTAATAAAAGATGATTTATTCAGATCAAATTTAATTTTAGTAGAAGGATTGAAAGGATTTGGAT
>JBBRMY010000094.1:0-10530 GCA_038230595.1 Ignavibacteria bacterium | reverse complement strand
TTTAAAACTTCTCTCTTTAATTCTCTTAGTAAGTATTTTTACAGTTTCGCTGTTTTTACCCGGGGTATTATATTCTCAGATCATAAAATCAGATTCACTTCATCCTCTTTTTATAGATTCATTAAGAATTAAGGATACACAATACTTATCTCTTACGACTTCTGATACAGTCAGTTATTCAAAATATATTTGGTCGGATAAGCGCGATCTTAGTGAAATAATGAATGAAGAGTCAGGATTCTTCCGGCATTTTATGAGTAGAGGATATGACAATTACATTTCATATAATGGTTCGTATAATATTGGATTGTTCCGGGACGGCATTCAGGTAAACCTTCCTTACCTTGTTTACATTTATGATAATGAATTATTATCTGTGAACGAAATCGATAAAATTGAAATTCTGTCAAATATATCATCTAAACTTTACGGTATAGGAAATCAGTCAAAATCCATAAACGTAATTACTAAGGACGTTTTTAATTCAAAACCATTTTCACAACTTAGATTTTCTCAGGACAGATATAGTTCTTTTAATACTGATTTTTACATTTCACTTCCTTTTTCCAGAAAATACAAATTAGATCTTGGTCTAAATAAATTTTCTACTGATGGAAGATATCAGCAATCAGCCGTGGATGTTTGGAGAGGAAGAGGGAAATTTAGCTATTTCGCATCTACAAAAGCCAATTTTAAGCTTAACTTTAATTTGGTTTCAACCAATAGAGGTAAGTATTTCGGAATAAAAACAAATTACGGTGATTTTTCCAGGGAAAGCTTTATTGATTCAGTCAAGAATACATCGGGTTTAGCTGTTGATTCAAGCTATTACAATGTTGATTCCAGATTATTAACTACTGATTTGACCGCAAATTTTAAATTGTTTAGTAACCCTTTAAACAGTTCAAAGTTTTATTTTTTCTATCATCAGCTTACATTTAAAGATTATAAACAAAAAAACAATGCCTTAGGAATTAGTTTTACCCAAAAGTTAGAACTAATTAATAAATATTTATTCTCGGAGATTAATGGTATGTACTCATTTATTAAAATCAGCGATGATGTTTTAAGTCGTTCAAATAGCACGCTTCAAACCTATTTGAAAATGAATTTTAATTATAAATCAATTAATGCAACAGGTTTTGCAAAATATCTGTCTTATTTTCAATATAAGTACAGCACATTAGGATTTGAAGGAAATATGAAAATAATTGATAATGAGAGATTCCAATTAAAATTTCTTACTGGTGTAAGCGGTGGATGGCTGTATGGTTATGACAGTAATAAGGAGTTGATGGATCTGAATGTGAGGGGTGTAAGCGGTGGATGGCTGTATGGTTATGACAGTCTAGCAGTTTATCCGGACGATATATTGACTAGCTTAGCTGCAAATGACGAGTATTTCGAATATGGGTTTGAATTAAAAGCTTTTAACAACAAACTCACTATAAAGCATTTTAATAATAATTTTGGTGAGTTTAGTGAAATGTTCAGAAATAACTTTACAAATTTCAATATTAGTCTAGAAGGAAAAACTAAGTTCTTCGATTATTACATTAACTATGACAACTATAATAAAGATTATAGTAATATAAGTAATCCTGTAAAAGCGAATATTACTTATCATGATTATTTTTTCAAAGATCATCTAAACTTACACGCAGGTGTTGATTTCAAATATTTCAAAGCGTTAACTGAAAAAATATATTATTCTTATGGATACTCATATTCTTCAACTACAGAATCTATCGAAAGAAATAATTTTTTAGTGGATGTTTTTGTGGGAGCGAGGATAGGTCATGCAAACGTGAATCTTACGGTAGCAAATGTTTTTAATAATCTTGTCTTTGACAGGTACTTGTTTCCCTATGATAACAGGGGCGGGTTAGGAAATGTAATTTCGAGATTTACAATTGTCTGGGATTTTATAAATTAATTATTAAAAACTTGACAGGACTTTTCTTGTTAGGTTGATATTTCGCCGCTTTGCGGAAGTTTGGGATCCTCGATAAGAGCATTCGAAGAAAGACAGTCTTAGAAATTATCAGATGGTCTCGGACTATCTCTTTTGAATTATTTTATTTCCATCAACTTATCACACGCATCAAGCACTTCATCGACTCCAATGGTTTTAATGCATTTGAATTCATCTTCGCCTTTCCAGATACATGTTACAGGCCTTGGGGAATTATAGAAGCATGGCGAGCAGCTCAGGTCTTTTCTGACGACTATATGCTCATTCATCCATGGATGAAGCTCTTTGTAATTTGTGTAAGCAAAAATAGCGACTGTGGGAATTTTAAATGCTGCTGCTGTGTGAAGGAAAGCAGAATCGTTCGAGACAAATAAATTACAATATCTCATCCTTGCAATAGAATCCATATAGTCAGAAGTTGAAGCAAGAATAACATCTGACGCAGCAAGCCTCTTAATATCTTCGTTCAACTCAAATTCGTTTCCGAATAACAATATCTTTGCATTATATTTATATGCAAGTATCTTTGCAAGCTTAGCATAGTTGATCATTCCCCACCGCTTGTGTATCTGATTTTTTAATACTGCTGAACCGGCATGAAAGCCTATCAATAATTTTTTGGAAGGATTGATCTCTGATATCCATTTTTCAGATGCCGACGAATGCTCTTCATTAAAGAATATTTCTTTATTTGTCAGCTCGCTCTCATCTGCGGGAATAATTTTACCGACAAGATCAAAATTCTGAAGGACATTATGCCTGTCAGGTATTTCATCAGTTAAAACATTATTCAGCCATTCAGCGCGGAAAAAATTTGTATGGGTATAGTGATGCGCTAATCTTTTTTTAGCACCGAGTATATAGTTTACAATATTATATTCTGATCGGTTTGACGGATAAACATTTATCGAAACGTCGTATTTGTTTTTCTTTAAAGCAAGAAGCTGCTTAAGCGAATCTGACTTTGACTGCTTTAAAAATTCTACGAGATGGATATTTTTTATTGCAGGATGGTATTGATACATTTCCTTTACAGATCTGAACATGACAAGCATTTCAATATCTGCATCGGGCAAATGCTTTTTTAACAGACGAAGCGCTGGAGAGAACATCAATGCATCTCCGTTACCGGAGAGTGCATTTATTATAATTTTCATAGGCGGATCTTACTTGCCGTTTAACATATCAGGAGCTAATTTTTTTATTACGTTAAGGCTGTTTGATGCTTTCACAGTATCTTTTTTTTCTAAATACATCTGATATATAGAAGCCTGCGCAAGAACATTTGAAGGATCTATTGTGATCGCTTGTTCGAGATTCTTAAATGCTTCCGGCTTATTTGACTGCCTTAGATAAATTTCTGCAATCTGATTATAAGCATAAGAGAAATTTCCGGGTGCAATAGCAAGACATCTTTTAAAAGCCTCAATAGTTTCCTGAGTTTTCGATTTGTCCCTCGAAATATTCATTCCATAAGTGTACTCATTCACAAAATTCTTTTTGTAGTTCGGATTGTCATTCGCTTTTACAGGAAATGCGTTAAGCTCTTCATCTGTTTTTCTCTTATAAACACAATCCTGGAACTGCATCTGAGGAATAGAAAAATAATACGGGAAATAATATTTAATAAAATCCTGATCTGTGAATAGCGCACGCTCTGCATAAGCGCTTGGCTTTATTCCTGTTGAGAAATACATATAGTCAGGCTTTCTCGATAAGATATAACCGACATTATAATTTCTTTCCTTCCATCCAATACTGCCCTGAGATATTTCCGGAACGGCTACAGGATTATGCGCCACTGTTGCATCAGTAAGACCAAGCATATCAATTACGATAACATCAGAATAATACGAGATAGCCCCGATAGTTGTTGCAGCGACAATAAGAGGTCTGCCTGCCTGCTGCTGCCTGGCTTTGAACCATCCTGCAGTTATCTTCATTTTTTCTACCAGACCATTCTCAGTTTCAACATCTTTTGAGATCTTTTCTTTTTCAGAATTATAGTTTAAAAATCCTATTACCAGAATAATAATTGTAATAGCAATAAATGCAGGGTTTGACTTTCCGGCAAACATTCCGTTCTTCAGCCTGAAATAAATTTCTACAAGAAATTTTGAGAAAAGAATATAAATGAATGGAAGCAGAGGAAGAAAAAATCGATACTGCTTTAAAACATCACCGCCAACACTGATGACATATATAGTATAAAAAACTATCAGAAGATAGAACAGAGAAACCTCAAAGAAGTTTTCCTTTCGCTTGAACAAGAACAATGGAAGGACAACAATTAATCCGTAAAGCATATATGCTTTATAAAATCCTATAAAATAATCGAGGCCGGCAGAAAGATAAACTGATGAAAATCCGGTTTTTGCATACGCGGTATTCGGAAACGGGTATCCATAGTAACTAAGCCTGATGATCATATGGATGGCAACAGGGATAATATATATAGCATACATTAAAATATTCTTTTTCGAGAATAATATTTTTAAAGCATTTCCCTTATGCTGCTTAAATGTGATAAAAGCTTTGTGGATAATAAGCAGTCCAAAGAAATACATACCTTCCGGACGTGTGAGCGATGCAAGTACAAGAAATAACGGCAGCAGAATATTTAACTTATCATTCTCTTTAGTGTTTTCAACGGTTTGTCTTTGCCTTATGTAGCAGTAAACAGACATCAATACAAATGCAATAAACATAGTTGTTTCCATTCCGCTAATAGACCAGAAATTAAATGCGCCTGTAAGAATAAGAAGAACAGCAGGAAGCAGATCAGAATATTTCAAAACACCGGAATCAGTAACCGATTTAGTTTTTCCTTGTCCTGGATTTTCTCTAACCACAAATAATCGTGATATAAAAAAAGTCATAACTACAGAAATTACTCCGAATGCAAGACTAAGATATTGCGAAATGCTTTCAAGCGAGAATTTCATAGCATAGAAAACACTTAACAGAAGCACCCACAATAAACATGTATATCCTTCAACACGCTCGCCCGGATTAAAAACCAATCCATTGCCTTCTACAAAATTCTTAACAAATCTGAACGAGATAAATGAATCGTCCTGAAGGAATTTTACATCAAAGCAGAGTTTTAGAAATATTGCGCATATGACAGCAAGTAAGAAATAAACTGCAGTGTTACCTGAAGAAACATCCGGAGATTTTTTTAAGATTCGGTTTGGTGTTTGTGTAACTGTTTTAGCTTTTGACAATTTAAATTTTAATTTCTTTTTTAAATAAAAACGACCTCATTGTTTATAGTGAGATCGTATTTTTAATTTTGAATCATTCGTTACGATGATGTCGCGTCATAATGTAGAGACGCGAGCATCGCATCTCTACAATATAAATACCGTATTACTTAGCGCCATTCATTTTTGCTTTAATGGACTCAAGTTTTGCTTTCAGATTCGGATCGTTTGGTGAATATGCAATCAGCTTATTCAGCACGTCAAGAGCCTGCTGATATTCGCCTCTTTCTTCATAAAGGTCCATCGAAATTCTGTAAGGATTATAATAAGTCTGAAAATTCTGCGGATTCTTTGAGATCTCAAGATTTGCCTGATTAATAACATCTGCTGAATAATCATTGAACTTATCCATTCTTCCGGCTCTCTTATAAAGGATCGCAATATCATATTCCACTCTGTAATCCATTGGGATAGCTGACTTACTTATTGAGCTTTCCATTTTATCCAGAACACCACTCACCTTTGTATAATCAGTGTGTGCTGAATCTTCCATGTAAGTATATGCAAGCCTTAAGAATAAAGTTCTGTAAGTCTGAGCCATTCTCTTCTGAGTTTCATCAAAGAAGATATTTGAATTTGAAAGACTTCTCCATAAGAAACCATATTTAGGAGTTGTTACAGGTGCTGCCGGAGTATCCATTAAATTCTTTCTCAGAGTCTCCTGATTAACTGCAGCTCCGCTTGAAGTTCCTGTGGAAACTTTATAAGGCAGTAATCTTTGTCCCATACCTTCCATCATAAGATGGTCACCTAAGCCTACATAGTTATCTTCTGTAATTGTTACTGAGAAATAAATTGGTCTTTCCCACTTATTTGCTTTTATAATATCAAGAATAATAAGATCACTTCCTTTTACAGCAGAGATCGCATTTGCTCCTGAACCCTGATGTATAGTTGCAGGTACAGTCCACGTTAATTTAGTAGGAACGTTTCCTTTTGCTTTCATGCTGTCAGGATATGCAGTTAAAGGAACATCCATGGAAATAGGACGCTTCTCATCCCACTGTATAGGCTGAATTTTCTTTAGCTGAGCGTCAGTATATGTAAATGGAACAGGTAATGCGCCGTATGGTCTCTCTTTAAGTAGAGCATTATACCATTCCGTTTGTGCGAGAGATAAATTAACAACTCTTACATCTGTCCGAACTCCATAAACGGTTTGAATACTCCATAACGGGAACGTATCGTTATCACCGTTTGTAAAAATGATAGCATCCTTATCTAATGATTGCAATAAGTTATATGCATAATCATAAGGGAAATAATTTCCGGCTCTGTTCTGATAATGATAATTAGCTCTTATCATATTTATAGGTACAAGCAGAAAGCTTAAGATAAGAACTACAGAACCTGCGGCTTTGAATGATTGCGCTGTCATCTTTTCAGACAGCTGGTCAATTATACCATACACACCGATCCCTATCCAGATCGCAAAAGCCATGAAGGCTCCAATATAAAAATAATCTCTTTCCCGGGGCTGTGGATCCTGCTGATTCTGATAAAGCGCCGTTACGACACCCATCATTATAAACATCATCAGCAAAAAGAAAGCAAGCCGCCAGTCTTTTTTAAATTGATAAAAAGCGCCCAGCATTCCCAGTAAGAACGGAATTGCCCAGAGCTTTTTGATATCTACGCCGTCTCCCTGATCATATCCGGCTCTTCCGATAAACTGCCAGAAAAGATAGCGGTTGAACATTTCATTTATCTGGTACTTCCACATAAAATCCATGTCGCTTGTATAATTTGAATATTCAGCCTGATGCTGTGGTTCCTGTGAATATCTTCTTGGAAGAAATAATGGCTGCTGGCCATACTGCTCTCTGCTTAGATAAGAAATTAAAGTAGGAAGATTGTCAGGCTTGTTCTCATTAATTGAAAGATTTGTAACAGATGCTCTTTGAAGCACCATTGTATATGTTGAATAACCAAGAACCATCAAAAGCAAAGACATACATGCAAGCGTAACTAACGGAGACCTTTTTGTTTTTCCGTACCATGCTCCATATAATAGACCAGCAAGAATAATAACACCGAATATGTAACTGGAAGATAAAATTGTAGGCAGCTTAATAACTATTCCCGGATAAACTATGAAAAATACTATTGCTGAAATTCCCATAGCTATCATTAATTTCTTAGGAGAATATTCATATCTCTTAAAGAAGAATAATATTCCGACAAGAAATGCGCACTGTGCAACTAATAAGTGAATACCTAAAGCTAATCCGATTATATAAGAAAGTAATAATAAATATTTATCGCTTCCATGCTCACCTGCTTTTTCCCACCATTTTATCATAATCCATGTACTCAATCCAACAAGGAAAGTACCAAAGCTGTACACTTCAGCTTCTAACGCGTTGAACCAGTAAGCATCGCAAAATCCTAAAGCCAGTGCTCCGATAGCTGCGGATATGCAGATAGCGATCATTCTGAAAGAGGTTATTTCCTTTTGCTTCCATTGTAATAGCATTTTAACAGTAATGGAATAAACCAGTAAATTGCAAAGAGCTGCTGCAAGCACCGACATATAATTCATTCTGACAGCTATATCAGAAGATGTAGGAAGCATAGTAAATATTTTTCCCACAAGAATATGAAGAGGAGCTCCCGGAGGATGCGGTACGCCTAAAGTAAGTGCTGTTGCTAAGAATTCTCCGCAGTCCCAGAATGAAAGCGTGGGCTGAACAGTCATTACATATATCACCAAAGAGAAGAGAAACACAAATGCTCCTACCACTCTGTTTGTTAGCTTAAAGTCCATTTAATGATTAAAATTTGGGTAAATTACAAATTATAGCAATTAACTATGATATTCAATTGATATAAGAGGTATATGAGTTAATATTTGTAACGAAAGTAAAATAAAAAACCTGACAGGTTTTTTAATCTGTCAGGTTGATTTGATCTCCAAAGATTTTGGTGACGATGTTGATCGTCATTTTTTACGACTCTTTCTTTTCGCCTTTTGGTCTCTTGTCGAAAATAGTATCGATAAGACCGTAAGCTTTTGCTTCTTCTGCTGTCATGTAATTATCACGTTCTGCATCTTTTGCAATAACTTCGATAGGCTTTCCTGAATGCTTACTGATTATTTCAAAAAGCTGCACTCTTGTTCTTAGCATTTCTCTTGTGTAAATCTCGATATCGGTTGCCTGTCCCTGAGTTCCGCCTAATGGCTGGTGCATAAGAATCTTTGAATTCGGAAGTGCAATTCTTTTTCCTGCTGCTCCGCCAGTTAATAAAAGCTGTCCCATTGATGCTGCCATTCCGAGACATGTAGTGCTTACATCTGGACGGATATACTGCATTGTGTCATAAATTGCCAGTCCTGCTGAAACCGATCCACCCGGGGAATTAATATAGATCATAATATCCTTATCCGGATCTTCTGATTCAAGAAATATCAGCTGAGCAACTATTAAAGATGCTATTTCGTCATAGATAGGTGAAGCTAAAAATATTATTCTTTCCTTCAACAGGCGTGAATAAATATCGTAAGCTCTTTCACCTCTTGATGACTGCTCAACTACCATAGGAACAAGCTGGTTCTTAATAGTTTCAGCTTTGTTCAAGCCGTCATGAATAAAATCTTCGTTCTTTTTAATTATACTTGTGAAATTCATTATTTTTTATTTTTATTTTTTAGTGTGAATGCTCGTGTTCGTGATCATGGGAATGATCATGATCGTGATGAGCATGATCATGCTTTTGTGATTCTGATTCTTTGCTTCTAATTACTTCTTTATCTGTTACCTTTGCATTCTCAACTATGAGGTCTATCACCTTATCATTTAGAATTTCCATTTTTATATCAGGACTTGTTTTATAATATTCTACGACTTTATCTACAGGAATGTTATAAGATTTTGATAATCCTTCAGCCTTTTTTTCATAATCAGCATCAGTAATATCCATCTTTGTATCTTCTATCATTTTTTCGCGGATCAAATACCACTTTGCCTGCTTAATTGCGCTTACTCTTTGTGACTTTCTGTATTCCTCTTCATTAAAATCAGCTTTCTTATTCTTTCCTTCTTTTTTAACGCTTTCAACCATTGAATCAAGAATAACTCTGATATATTTTTCAGGAACAATGAAATCATTTATCTTTATCATTTCATTGATAACCTCATTGCTGAGTGTCATCTTTGAATTATTCTGATAAATTTCCTCAAGCTGAGCTTTGATAGCTGCTTTAAATTCTTCTTCAGTTTTTACATCATCCTTTCCGGTAACTTTCTGGAAAAATTCTTCATTCATTTGCGGCGGAACAACCTTCTCGACCTTTGTGCAGACTATCTGAACTTTCTTTGGCTTTCCTTCAGAATTCTTTGAATCTATTATTCTGGTTTCGCCTTCTTTAATATTTTTAAAGCCTTCTTTAAACTCAGGGAAAATATCAGGATTATTAAGAAATGTTCTTATATTTTTTTGTGATTCACCTTCAAGCACATTTCCTTTTTCATCCAGGTTCTGCAGATCAACTGTTACAATATATTCATCATCCAATGCCTGACCGTCAACTTCAGTAGTTGCGTTCCTCATTACATGATATTTTATCTCTTCATCTACGAGAGTATCATCTATAACATTTTTTTGTCTTGTAAGTTCAAGACCTTTAAAGTCATTAAGCTTGTTATCAGGATATACTTCGTAAGAAACTGCGAAAGTGAATTTCTCTTTAGGCTTATAATCCATATCAAGAATAGAGCCAACTTCAAGAATATCTATGTTATTCTCTTTTACATAATCCTTAAAAACATCATTGCAAATCTCTTCAAGAGCAGAGTATTCAATTCCCTCTCCATACATTTTTTTGATCATGCTGAGCGGAGCTTTTCCTTTTCTGAAACCCGGAATAGCTGCTTTATTTCTGTATTTCTCAATTGCTTTTTCAAAATGAGGCTTTAGCTCATCATAGGTTAAAACTGCATCAAATTCTTTAGAGCAATTTTCCAGATCTTTTATCTTTATGTCCAATTTTTGATTAAATTCTTTATAAATAATGAAATATCATGTAATTTACGCATAGTTAGGAATATTTACAATGAAGTTAGAAGGGACAAAATTAAAACAAAAAACCCTGCATTTGCAGGGCTTTTAAAAAAATTTATAGATATATGATGCTTTTCTATTCTGAAGTCTCATCATCATCAGAATCATCCGATTCCTGAATAACAGCTTTTGATCTGTTTACATTTTTATTAGGATTAATTATAGGACGCGAAGTATTTGCAGTATTGGTTTTAATTACTTCAACAGTAAATGTGCATCCTTTAATAT
>JBBRMY010000093.1:0-10591 GCA_038230595.1 Ignavibacteria bacterium | reverse complement strand
TAATTTGATGCTAAAGAAAAATTGACTAATAAACTTGATATGATAGTAGTAAATTCTGTTCATACTTATTTTATATAATTAATAAATATAATGCGACGTATTTTAAAAATAGTAATAATCTTACTTGTTACAATATATTCAGGACTTACTTATTCTCAGGATGATCCTAATATCCGTGATATAAGAATTATTCACTGGAATGATTTTCATGCTCATAATCTACCATACAGAATTACAAAAAAAGATGATAAAGGTGGTGAGGATATAGCTTATTATATCGGCGGCACATCAGGTATGCTGGGTTATATAAACCAATACAGAAATGAGAATTCATTACTTTTGGTTGCCGGTGATGATTTTCAGGGAAGCCCTATTTCTTCCATAACGAAAGGAAGATCTCAACTTGAGCTTTTAAATCTTTATAACCTTGACGTGTTCACTATCGGTAATCATGAATTTGATTACGGCCAATGGAATGTAGACTCGGTTTTTGCATCTGCGAATTTTGACGTTCTTGCCGGTAATGTATATATGAAGTCATTGGGAAGAACTCTTGCAAAGCCTTATACTATTAAAAACGTGAACGGAGTTAAGATCGGAATTATTGGTTTAACTGCATTAGATCTGCTGACGCTTACAATTCCAAAAAATGTTTCTGATATAGAAATGCTCAGTGCGGATTCAGTTATTACTGACGGAATTAAATATCTGAAATCTGAAAAATGTAATTTAATTGTTCTACTGACCCATACAGGTGTTGATATTGATAAGAAATTTGCTGCAAAATATTCAGCAGATGTAGATATAATAGTAGGCGGACACTCTCATACTCCGCTCTATAAACCGGTCATGATCAATGATGTTGGAATAGTTCAGGCAGGATCTTATGCCAGATGGATGGGACTTATGGATCTTAAAGTAGATATATCAAAAGACACGCTTGTTTCATTTCATGATAAGCTGATCGAAACAGTTTTTGATTCTACAATATATGACCGCGCAGCTGAAGAAAAAGTTGAAACAATGGTTTCAGCTATTCAGAAAGATCTACTCGTTAAGATAGGAGTTCTAAAAGTTGACTGGAAAAAATCCTATCAGGAGCAAAGTAATCTTGGTCAGTGGGAAGCTGATGTTATGAGAAAAGTAATGAAAACCGATCTTGCGATAATTAACGGAGGAGGAATAAGAAAAGATCTTCCAAAAGGTGATATAACAATTCAGGATATGTGGGAAATAAATCCTTTCGGGAACACTATTGTGACATTTAATGTAACAGGTGCTCAGCTTAAAGAAATGTTTGCTCATAATATCCGGAACACGGTAATTGAGCTCAAAGAGCTGAATGCAAGCGATCTTGCAATCCCAAGCGGAATGATGCTCGAGTTCGATCCGCGATTAATAAAAGAAGGATCAAATGATTTTATTACGAAATTCCTTATAAACGGAAAGCCGATTAAGGATAAGAAAATATATTCAGTTGCTACGAATAATTATATAGGTAGCCAGCTGAAAAAATATTTTGGTGATACTGCAAAAGACGTAAAGATCACAGATAGTAATATAGTTGACAGGGATGTAATGATAGATGAGGTGAGAAGACAAAAAGTTATAGACCAGAAAACAGAAAAAAGGATCTACGATATTTCAAATAATAAAAAATAAGAATGGCAGAAGAAAGAATAGTACATTGCATAAAATTAGAAAAAGACCTTCCCGGACTTTCACGACCACCATTACCCGGAGAGCTCGGCGAAAAAGTTTATCAGACCGTTTCTAAAGAAGCGTTCAAGATGTTCACAGAGCATTTTAAAATGGTTGTAAATGAATACAGGCTTGACCTGACTTCACCTTCAACAGACAAGATCTTTGAAGATCAGATGAGAGATTATTTTTTTGGAGAAGGAGTTTCTTTACCCGATGAATATGTTCCACCTCAGGAATAACATTTAAGTCTGAATTCCGTTTATATGAGTGCGGCAGCTTTGCCGCATCGATTTTTTTTCAGAACACTCCATAATGGAAAAGTATAACAGCTTCGACACCTATCTTGGTCATTCCAAAGACCGCGCATACCTTTATTTTCTGAATGATGAAAATAGAAGGGTTCTCAAAAGTATGCTTTGGGTTTCCACATTTATTTTCGCAATATTATTCATAGTAGAAGTTGCTGAAAATCAAACGTTAACGGTAAGTGCTCTGATAGGACTTTTGAATATTACTGCACTCATAATTTTTATTATCCTGTATAAAAAGTTCATCAATCCTGCAAATATAAAAAGATTTGTTGTTTACTTTTTCGTTGGACAGCTGGCTGTATATATAGTTACTAACATTGTAAACTATGATCTTGTTAAAATGAAGCCTATTCATGATGTAATCAGGAACGATACGACTGTAGTGAAAAAAAGCAACGGAGATACAACGCAAGTCACTGTTTCTCCAAAAAAGAAACCTAATGTCTCAGTAGGATTTTCAAATACTCAGGAAAAAAAAGGTGATCCTACACAGATAATATTTGTTTTTTTTGTTTTTATTCTTGTATTCAGACTTACAAGAACTGAGATAATTCAATTTTCAGCTTTATCTTTACTTCTTCCATTGATCACCGAATTAATATTTTATCAGTCAATTCTCTCTTCTGCTTTAATTCCTAATCTGATTATATGTGGATTTTTGTTCGCTTCTGCACTGTTTGTTGAATACCGAAGAAAGAAAAAGTTCGAGGGTGATTATGATTATATGCATTCAAAGCATTATGAACGGCTGAGAATGAAAAAGGAACTGGAGTATGCTCAGCAGATCCAGTTATCAATGCTGCCACCGGGTGAAACAACAGTAAACGGAATTGAGATATCAGCAAGATCAATTCCTGCAACAGAAGTAGGAGGAGATTACTATGATTACTTTAAGATAGACGACAACAAAACAGGAATATTTATATGTGATGTTTCCGGTCACGGAGTTGCAAGTGCGCTTCTTTTATCAGGTTTAAGAAGCAGCATGCTTATTATTATGGAAGACACACTGAATCCAAAAGAAATATTTATAAAGCTGAATAGAATGATAAGAAAAACTCAGCCCAGAAAAATGTTTGTCACAGCTGTTTTCGCTATTATTGACAGTGAAAAAAATTCCTGCGAGCTTTTTAATGCAGGACATCTTCCTCCTTTTAAGATCTCGGGTAACTCAAACGAACTTTACAAAATAAAGAAGCATGGAATTACACTTGGTGCAATGGATAATCTTGGAATGGACAGGGTTACGGGAGAAAGCCAGGAAGTAACTATCAGCTTTAATAAAGGAGATAAGCTTGTATTATTCACTGACGGTGTTAATGAAGCTCAGGATAAGAACCGAAACGAATTCGGCCTTGATAATACTGAAGCATATCTTGCAGCCAATACACATAAAAATCCGAAAGAAATAATCGATGGCTTGATAACTGAAGTAAATAAATTTACAGGAAACAAAATTCAGAATGATGATCTGACGATCTTAGCTCTGGAAAGAATAAATTAAAATATCGGATCATAAAGAATATGATAGAGTTTAAGAAAAATAAATTAAATCTATGACTGAACAGGAATATAATAATCTTGTAGAAGAGGAAATGAAAAAGATCTATGATGATCTGACGGAAAAATATGGAGAGGAAGTTGATATAGAAAAAGGTGATGGTCTAATGAAGATCATTCTTATAGATGATTCACAATTAATTATTTCAAGACAAGCACCGGTAATGCAATTATGGCTTGCTGCAAAGCATGGCGGATATCATTTTAATTATGATGAGGAAACAAAAAAATGGCGTGATACAAAAACAAAGGAAGATCTGATGTTCATGATAGATGAAACAGTTGATAAGTCTTTTGAATAAAGAATATTTCCCGCATCAACGGATTTATTAAAATTAATAATATGAGCTCCAAAAAAATACATGTCGGTATAATAATGGGATCAGATTCAGACCTTTCCGTTATGAAAGAAGCGGGAATTGTTCTCGACAATTTCGGAATTGGTTATGAACTGATGATAACTTCTGCTCACCGAACCCCTGACCTGATGAGTTCATATGCAAAGCAGGCAGTGAAACGCGGTCTGAAAGTAATTATCGCAGGCGCAGGGGGGGCAGCACATCTTCCCGGAATGACCGCTTCAAACACAGAGCTTCCTGTGATTGGAGTTCCGATTGAAACCAAATCCTTAGGCGGACTGGACTCCTTGCTATCAATAGTACAAATGCCTTATGGAGTTCCGGTCGCAACAGTTGCGATCAATAATTCAAAAAATGCAGCATTGCTTGCTGCTCAGATAATAGGAGTATCTGATAAAAAAGTCAGAGACAAAGTTAAGAAATTTAAAAAAGAAATTAAAGCAGAGTCGTTAAATAAAAATAAAAAGCTTAAAAGTAAGAAATAGATTTTTTCACAGATCATTTTTTTAAGAATATAAGAAATAAAAAAAATAACAGAATTCTTACTCGTAATATTTTGCGAAATATTAAATACACTGCCATGAGAACATTTATTAATTTGTTTTTAAATGTTTTACTTATTCTTTTACTTTCCTTGCCGGTAAATGCTCAACATGAAATGGGTTCAGAGCATAAAACCCAATTGTTAAAAGGCATTGGCAATCTTCACCATCTTGTTTCAACCTCTAATAATGAAGCACAGAAGTTCTTTGATCAAGGACTTACAATGATATATGGCTTCAATCATGCAGAAGCTATCAGCTCATTTAAAAAAGCTACAGAACTTGATCCGCATCTTGCTATGGCTTACTGGGGTATTGGCTATAGCTTTGGTCCTAACTACAATATTGACGCAGATTCAGATCAGAAAAAACAGGCATATGATGCAGTAAAAAAAGCCATTGCTCTTTCAAAATATGCATCTCAGAAAGAAAAAGATTATATATCTGCTCTATCAAAAAGATACTCAGTTGATCCTGCGTCAGATCAGAAAATTAAAAATTCTGACTTCAGACTAGCAATGAAAGAACTTGCTGCAAAATATCCTGATGATCTGGATGCCCAGACATTGTACGCTGAAAGCATGATGGTCCTTAAACCATGGCAGCTGTGGTCTCTTGATGGAAAGCCTGCTGAGGGCACCCTTGAGATCGTTTCAGTTCTTGAAGGTGTTTTAAAAAAAGATCCGAATCACATAGGAGCCAATCATTATTATATTCATGCAGTTGAAGCTTCTGATGATCCGGGAAGAGCGTTAAAAAGCGCAAAAATAATTGCAGGGCTGGTTCCTGCAGCAGGTCATCTTGTTCATATGCCGGCTCATATTTACTTTCGGGTTGGAGATTATAATTCAGCTTCGCTTACAAATATTTATGCAATAAAAGCAGATGATGATTACATTAAAATAGCAGGAAAAGAAGGTATTTATCCGCTGATGTACTACAATCATAATCTTGCTTTCCTTTCAGTTTCAAAATTAATGGAAGGTAATTTTAAGAGTTCTATAGATGCAGCTGATAAAGTTGCTGTAAATGTATTTCCATTTGCAAAGGATATGTCAATGGTTGAATCAATTGTAACAAGCCCACTTCTTGTACTGGTAACGTTCCATAAATGGAAAGAGATCCTTGCATATCGGGAAAACTTTAGTAATCTGAGCATTGCACAGCCTTTCTTGTTTTTTGCAAAAGGTTTAGCATATGCAAGAACAGGAAATGTAAGTTCTGCAAAAGATGAACTAATAAAGTTAAATAGTTCAACAAAAAAGCTTCCGGCAGATGCTGTTGCCGGGTTAAATAGCGCACAGTCAGTTTTAGAAGTTGCAGAAGGCATGCTTGAAGGTATAATTTATGAGTCTGAGGGAAGAACAGAAGATGCTATCGCAAAATTAAGATCATCTGTTGAAAAAGAAGATTTGTTAGGTTATGATGAACCGCCCGATTGGTATCCGTCTGTAAGATGGACTCTTGGAGGATTATTGTGGCGAATGAAAGATTTTTCAGGTGCTGAAAAGATTTTCCGGGAAGATCTGAAAAAATATCCTCATAACGGAAGAGGACTGTTCGGATTATACAATTCTCTAAATGCACTTGATAGAACAGAAGAAGCAAAGGTTTTTGAAACGGAATTTAATGAATCCTGGAAAAATGCAGACGTGGTTTTGAAAATGGAAGAGTTCTAATTCAGTTTAGAAAATTTTTAGCTAAAGGAGCTTTTGCTATTATTAATAAATGTTTCTTTTCTAATTATATTAAACTAAAATCTAATAGTTATTATTGAATATGAAAAACCCAAAGGTTGATTTTTATTTTAATAAAGCTGGAAAGTGGCAAAATGAGATAAAGAAATTAAGAACGATAGTCCTGAGTTGCGGACTTACAGAAGAATTAAAGTGGGGAGTTCCATGCTATAGTCTGGAAAGCCGAAATGTAGTTCTTATACATGTGTTCAAAGAATATTGTGCTCTTCTTTTTTTCAAAGGAGCTTTAATGAAGGATCCTAAGAGTATTTTAATACAGCAGACGAAGAATGTTCAGGCAGCCCGCCAGATAAGGTTTACAGATGTTAAGGAAATCATTAAGTTAAAACCTACCCTGTTAAAATACATTAAAGAAGCCATTTTAATCGAAAAAGCAGGAACAAAAGTCCCTTTAAAAAAGACTGCTGAATTCAAAATGCCCAAAGAATTACAAAACACTTTAAACAAAGACATAAAGTTTAAAACTGCATTTAAGGAATTAACTCCGGGAAGGCAAAGAGGTTACCTTCTGTTTTTTTCCGACCCTAAGCAATCTAAAACCCGCGATGCCAGAATTGAAAAATATAAACCGTATATATTAATTGGTAAAGGCTTGAATGATATATGAATTTTTCCATTTCACATTCAGTTGAAATTCTTGAACGAACACCGGAAGTTCTTATAGCCATGCTTAAAGAGATCTCTAAAGATTGGACAAATTGCAATGAAGGACCTGATACATGGAGTGTTTTCGATGTTGTCGGACATCTTATTCATGGAGAAAAGACAGATTGGATTCCCAGATCGGAGATCATGCTTTCAGACAAAGCAGATAAAACATTTGAACCATTTGACAGGTTCGCACAGTTCAGGGAAAGTGAAGGAAAAACATTAAATGATCTGCTGATTGAATTTAAAAGCTTGAGACAAAAAAATTTAGAATATTTAAGATTGAAGAATCTTTCAACATCAGAATTCGAAGTAACAGGAATTCATCCTGAGTTTGGAGATGTTACTTTATCTCAGCTCATCGCAGCATGGACAGTTCATGATCTTGAACATATTGCCCAGATCTCTCGTATTATGTCTAAGCAATACAAAAGTGAAGTAGGTCCGTGGTCAAAATATTTGAAAGTATTAAATTAATGAAGAATGCTTTTCTTTTAACATGAAAAAGCTTCCAAATAAAAGAAGGCTTTATAAATTTAACCTGAATAGTGAAAACTTATCAGGTTTTTTAATGTTTAACTTTATTAGAAAAGATAGAAACTTAAAGTTTATTTTCATGAAAAAAAGTGTCTGGATATTTTGCATACTTTTTATTGCCAATAATTTAATTGCCCAACCTAAGAATTTATTAACACATGCAGATACTTTGCGCGGCAGCATAACTCCTGAAAGAGCATGGTGGGATGTTCTGAGATATGATGTGACAGTTAAACCGGATATTGAAAGTAGAACCATTTCGGGTTCATGTTTAATTACTTTTAAAGCTTTAAAAAATAATTCAGGTGATTCGGCGCAGATAGATTTTCAGGATCCAATGATACTCGATAAGATCACGATAGGTAATTCAACCACAACATACCGAAAAGAAGGAAGCGTTTATCATGTTAAAGTTCCTATGATGAAAGAAGGTGAAGTTAATTCTTTTAAAATGACTTTTCATGGAATGCCGAAAGAATCAAAATTTGCACCATGGGATGGAGGATGGGTCTGGACGAAAGACTCTTTGGGCAGACCATGGATAAGTCCGGCAGTTCAGGGTTTGGGAGCAAGCTCATGGTTCCCCTGCAAAGATCATCAGAGTGATGAACCGGATAACGGAGCTACACTTTCTATAATTGTCCCGAATGGTCTAACTGGAGTGGGCAACGGCAGACTTGTTTCATTAGTGAAGAACGGGAACGGAACGACCACTTATAAATGGGAAGTTAAAGCTCCTATTAACTCCTATGATATTATCCCTTATATAGGATATTATTCGAACTTCAGCGAAGTTTATCACGGAGAAGACAAAGACCTTGATGTAAATTACTGGTCACTCGATTATAACATTGATAGATTTAAAAGTTATATACAGCCGGATGTTGATCTTATGCTTAAAGCACATGAATTCTGGATGGGATCATATCCTTTTAATGAAGACGGGTTTAAGATAGTTGAAGCGCCGTATTTAGGAATGGAACATCAGAGCTCTATTGCATACGGAAATAAATTTAAAAGAGGATTTCTCGGACTTGACCGTTCAAAGACAGGACAGGGACTCAAATGGGATTATATTATTGTTCATGAATGCGGTCATGAATGGTTTGGAAATAATATTACAACAGTTGATATAGCAGATATGTGGGTTCATGAAGGGTTTGCTACTTACAGCGAAGCATTGTATATTGAATACTATTTCGGAAGAGATGCTTCAGATGAATATATAGCAGGCAAGTTCAGGCTTATATCTAATGACAGACCTGTCATAGGCAAATATGGGGTTAACAATGAAGGAAGTGTTGACATGTATGAAAAAGGAAGCAGTATGATCAGCATGATCAGGCTGACAATTAACAATGACAGTCTTTTCAGAGAAATTCTACGCGGGTTGAATAAAGATTTTTATCATCAGACTGTCACAACACAGCAGATCGAGGATTATATAAATGAAAAATCTGAAATTGATCTCAGTAAATTATTCAATCAGTATCTCAGAACGACCCATGTTCCGCAATTAAGTTATTATTACAGTGATGACAGCAGCAAGGTGAATATTAAATGGGACAGTGTAGTTGCCGGCTTTGATATGCCAATAGTTTATGGGAATACAAGAATTGTCCCTACTGAGAAATGGCAGACACTAAACGATGTTACATTATTTAAGAAAGACTGGATAGAAAAACATTACTATGTGAGAGTAAAAGAAGTGACAAAGGATTAACAGAAACTTTTTTTAAATAAGCTGAGTTCTCTTAAAAGAACAGATGACAGTCTGAAAGAAAAAATAAAAGTTTAAGCAGTTTAATTTTTTAAATCAAATAAAAAAACCCGATAGTTTCAATTGACTACCAGGTTTTTTAATTAAAACCATCTCCTATTATTCCTGTACATCTAAAGTAACTTTTTTGACATGATCATTTTTGGTCATATTGTCTGACACTTTTTTTAAGACTTTAGAAGGTATCAGACTTTCCATCCTTGAAGTTAAAGCTTCAAAATTTGCCAGATCAGTTTTGTCCCCAAGAGTCTCGTTCAGGTTCACCGTTGCCTGATTGTTCGAAAAATTTATTATGATCTTTTTAGTCGGTCCGCCAATTTTCATCTTATCCATAAAATTAGGATTATACCCTGCATTAAGAAAACCGGTTGAATTCAGAAATTTATTAAAGCTGCTCATTTGCTTTTTGCTTAATCTTTTGGAATAAGACTGATCAGCTCTGGCGTTTGCATTATTCGGAGTAAGTGTAACTGTGCGGTCACTGTTAACAATTATAGTATAATTCTTTTGATACTCCGGTGAAACGGGTCCGTTTGAATAATCATACTGAACTGAAGACCAGCTTTGGGCAAATGTAAAAGAAGCTGTTATAAGGATAAGAATTAAAGATAAAAATAAATTTTTCATAAAATTGATTTAATATTATTAGAGTTTTATTGCAAATGATGTTATTAAATATATAAGTTATAGCTATTATAAAATATCATAAATTCCCATTCAATTTAAGTCACATATCAGGATGCCCTGTGATGACGTTTTTTCTTTTTAGTTTTTTTATGACCGTCATAAGTGTCTTTGCTTATTCCATTTTCAGTCCAGAATTTTGTAGGAACAAGACTTTCAATATCAGCAACAAGTGATTGGAAATTTGCTATATCATTTTTGTCTCCAAGATTATCATTTAAAGTAACGACTTTGCCATCAGATAAAGTTATTAACACCGTTCTTGTCGAACCCCCTTTATCCATAAAATTTGGATTAAAGCCGGCAGACAAAAATCCTGCCTTATTCATGAAATTAGTAAGGTCGGATATCTGAGTCTTAGTCAGAACAGTATGGTATATTTGATCTGCACGGGCTGCAGGAGATGTATTGTAAAATGTCAATGACCTTGCACTTTCAACAGTGATCTTAAAATTTTTGATATTATTGTTGTATTCTATTGTTGACCATGATTGTGAAAAAGCGAATGAGCTTGTGATCATTATTACGAACATTGCAAAAAATAGATTTTTCATAACTTTTGTTTAAATTTGATTTCTAAAAGCCTTTCATTATTTAAACTTGTAATTAATTTTAAGGTTCCAAATGATTAATATAATGCTATAAATATGTTAAAAATCATTTTCTAATCAATTGAAAATTCTTTAATTTATGAGTATTTTAAAGCATT
>JBBRMY010000092.1:0-10600 GCA_038230595.1 Ignavibacteria bacterium | reverse complement strand
CATTCTTCTGATCTCAATATCGGCATCTGCCACTTATTCACAGGCAATTAAAGTCGGAGCGAAGCATTTTAATGAAGGATATATATTAAGTGAGATAGTTTCTCAGCTTCTTGAAAGGAATGGCTTTGATGTAGATCGTAAATTCAATCTTGGCGGTACTTTAATATGTTACACTGCTTTAAAAAATAATGAGATCGATATATATCCAGAATATTCAGGTACTATCTCAGAAGAGATCTTAAAGCAAAGTTCCCTAAAGGATATAGCTGATATAAAAAAAGTTCTGAAAGAAAAAGAAGGACTTAATCTGATAGGAAAATTCGGGTTCAATAATACATATGCTTTAACCATGAAAAAAGTCCGGGCTGAACAGCTTGGGATAAAAACAATAAGCGACCTTCAAAAGCATCCTGAATTAAATTTCTCGCTTAGCTATGAATTTTTAAAAAGGAATGATGGCTGGGAAAAGCTTTCTCAGGCATACGGATTAAAAAATACTGGAACCGGAATTGAGCATGGATTATCTTACAGGGCTTTAGATGAATCCAAGATAGATCTGACAGATGCATATTCTACCGATGGAGAAATAAATAAATACGGACTGATCATTCTGGAAGATGATAAGAAATTTTTCCCACAGTATGAAGCAGTAATGATCTTTAATGATAAAATAAATTTAGCTCAGATAAATATTCTTGATGGACTTAAAAATACTATCAATGAAACTGAGATGCAGAAAATGAATTCCGAAGTTCTTTTTGCTAATAAAACATATCAGCAGGTTGCGACAGAGTATTTAAATGCAAAGAACTTCCAAGGAGTTTCTGTGAATCAGACTTCTTCGAATGAAATTTTGTCAAAGCTGTTAAGGCATTTATATCTTACAGGTGTATCACTTTTGTTTTCAATAATTATAGCCATTCCATTGGCAGTTCTTATCTATAGATTTAAAAGTATTTCTGCACCTGTTATATATATTACAGGTCTGCTTCAGACGATTCCCTCTATTGCCCTGCTTGCATTTATGATCCCCTTTTTCGGCATTGGAGTTCTGCCTGCCATAATTGCATTATTCCTTTATGCGCTGCTCCCAATAGTCAGAAATACTTATACCGGATTAATAACAGTTGATCCTCAACTGAAAAAAGTTGCAGAAGGAATGGGTTTAACTTTTATGCAGAAACTAAGAAATGTAGAGATGCCATTATCTGTTCCATCAATAATTTCCGGAATAAAAACAGCAGCAATAATTAATGTGGGAACAGCTACACTTGCAGCATTTATTGGAGCAGGAGGACTGGGAGAATTTATTGTAACCGGATTAGCGTTGAATAGTACAAGTCTAATATTAAAAGGGGCAATACCTGCAGCTTTGCTTGCAATTATATTCGAGATATTTTTTGAAATTATTGAAAGGTATATTGTTCCGAAGCATTTGAAAGCTTAGGTTAGACTGTCGATAGTTCTGCCTCTGAATATTTTTATCACTTCATTCGTTATCTGATTTTCTGAAAATGAGTCATCTATTTCCAGCCAGTTAATTCTTTTATCTCCGCCAAACCAGGTTATCTGCCTCTTTGCATATCTTCTTGTGTTCTGCTTTATCAGATCTGCCATTTGAATCTGTGTAATTTCTCCATCAAGAAATGCCATTACTTCTTTTATCCCTACAGTATTCAAAGAATTATAAACTAAAGAATCATATCCGTTATCTTTAAGCCATTCAACTTCCTCGACAAGTCCTTTGCTTATCATTCTATCTACACGCTCATTAATCTTATCATATAATTTTGAACGCTCAGTAAATATTCCGAACTGAACAGATTTAAAATCTATTTTCATTTTATTCTGTTGGAGCTCAGATATTTTTTTGCCGCTTGAATAATAAACTTCAAGAGCTCTGATGACCCTTCTGAAATTTTGCGGAAGCATTGTTGCAGCAGCAATCTTGTCAATTTCAACAAGCTCATTATAAATAAATTCCTTACCTTTTTCTTTTAACTTATCATACAGATCTTTTCTAATTTTTTCATCTTTACCTTCCTCTTCAAAAAAGCCGTCGATCAGCGACCTTATATAAAGTCCGCTTCCTCCAACAATTATTGGCTGCTTGCCTCTGCTAAATATATCTTCAACACATGCTCTTGCCTGCTTGCCATATATCCCTGCAGTATAAGTTTCATTCAGGTTTAATATCTCCATAAAATGATGAGGAATTCCCTGCCGTTCCTCTTTGGTTGGGATGGCAGTAGCAATAGGAATTCTTTTATAAACCTGTCTTGAATCAGCAGAAATGATCTCACCATCAAGCTTTAATGCCAGGTTGATGCCAAGATTAGTTTTTCCTGAAGCCGTTGGTCCTACAATTACTATTACTTTCCTTAACTGGTTCTGCTCTGTCATATTTTAACCGGAATTAAAAAAATAATATCCGAATAATTCTATATAGTATAATAAAAAACGAGGCTCTTTTGAAGCCTCGTTTTTATGATTTGATTTAAATGAAATTTATTTTACAAGGAACATCTTTTTAGTTTCCACTCCGCCCGGGGATATTAATCTATAGAAATAAATTCCGGATGACAACCCGGAACCGTCAAACTGAACTTCATAATTTCCAACCGCTCTATAACCTGATGCCAGAGTTGTAATATGCTGACCAAGCTGATTGAACACATCAAGAGAAATTACTCCGTCTTTGTTCAAGTCAAACTTAATTGTTGTTTCAGGATTGAATGGATTAGGCTTATTCTGATAAAGCGAAAATCCTGTCGGAACATTTAAAGGATTTACATACTCATTTACTGATGTAGCAACTGTATAGTTTGCATAAAACTTATAAAGATTGCTTGTCTGCTGAGCCATTAAATATCCTCTTTCCGGGAAAATAAATCCTGCTCCTGAGCCGCCGCCGATAGCTGATGTTATAAAGTTAGCTCCGTTATTCATAGTACTGTAGCAGGTTGCGCCGCCATAAGTTCCTGCAGCGTAAACATTCGGATCTTCATGGCACAAGTCTGAGCCCCATCCTGAACTTCCTAATGAAAGAATATTTGTCCAGGTGTCTCCGTAATTCGAAGTCTTGTATAATGGTGAGGAAAATGTTGTTGCATAAGCAATTGATCTGTCAAATACCGAATTTGCAATTGACGGAATTTCCGAGCCTGAGGTGTAAGTCATATTCAATGTCCAGTTAACTCCGTAATTAGTTGATTTATAAATTCTGGATGGGCTGCTTTCACCAAGATAAAGAACATTTGAAGAATCATACATTACAATAATATCACAAGGACTGATAAATGGGAATGCGCTGATTTGTGTAAAATTCGCTCCGCTGTTAGTAGACTTGTAAAATCCTCCTCCGTCCGGAACATAATAAAAAGTAGAAGGATCATTCTGGTCCATTTCCAATGGCTGTCCATAAGCGCTAAAATTTCTGGCAAGTGAAACAGTCCATGTCAAACCACGGTTAGCAGTATATAGAACAAGGTCAGTTGAGGCTTCGCATGCTGCAACCCAGATATTTGTATCAAGTGGGCTTACGTAAAAAGAGTGACATCTGTATGGAGTATATCCAGGGACTGAGATCATATTGATCAGTGTCCAGTTCTCACCTCTATTATAACTTGCATAAACTCCCGCGCCGTAAACAACATACATTGCATCCCTGTTAAACGGATGCTGGCATAGAGTATTCCCGATGCTTCCACTAGCTGTCAATTTGTTTTGCCAGGAATAAACTGCATTTGTTCCTGAAGGAAGTGCCCATATTGTTCCGCCATCAGTTGTATTTATAATTGCATCATTCATACTGCTTACTGCCCAGCCTTTATTAGCATCACTGTAAAAAATATCTACCAGATTTGCCATCATAGGATTTTTTTCAAAATTCTGAAAATCAGGCTTTGCTCCAAAGTTATTCCTTATAAATCCGCCGCCGCCGCAAACATGCACATTTGCAGCAGATGTTCCTGCTATTCCTGTCACATCAGTTCTTATCCTAGTATCAACAGATGCAAAGGGAGCTGCGCCGATCTTTACAGCTAGTGCACCATTAGGACCTGCCATAACTATTCCGTCATTAAAATATTTTGCTTTTTTATAAACATTACTGAAAGGATTAATTGCAGTGATAGACCAGCTTGTTCCACCGTTAGTTGTAATGAAATCATAAATTGATTCACCGGTTATAATTCCGTTTGCTGCATCTTTAAAGCTAATCGAATAATATTTCGCAGGAGGCAGAGAGCCGACGGCATTAATCCAGGTTGTTCCGCCGTTAGTTGTTTTATAAACAAAATTTTCCCCGCAGAGCCAGCCATTATTTGCATCAACAAAGCTTATCGAATTTACTTTTCCGGAAACAGGAAGTGAATATTCGGTTAAAGGATATGTGCCTGCCTGCGTTTTATAAACTTTTCCGTTATCGGAGCCTATATAAATATTACTTCCGAATGAGCCAAGACATGTGAAGTTATATGCGGCAATTGTATATCTGCCCCATGTAGCTCCCCCGTTACTTGAACGGAATAAATTTCCGGTATTACCTACTGCGATAACGAAATTGCCATCAGTAGAAAGAACGGCGTTAAATCCTGCTGCATATAAAGATGAAGTAACAGCAAGGAAGATCAGAAGAAATAATTTTTTCATATGATGATAAGGTTAAGTGGAAAAGTTTAAAAAGGATTATACTAAGGAAAATGGGAATAATTAAATTAAAAAACACTACTTTTACGTGGGGTGGAAGGGGGTTTAGTGGGCTGTTGGTGAAAACACCAACAGCGGATTAGAGGCGTAAAGGCGCTGGATCCCCGATAAAAGCATTCGGGGAAATACTTTGTAGGAGTAAAACATTTACGTGGCTGTTGGTGACGTTCCGATGAATCGGAAATAAACACCAACAACGGAGGGGTGAGAACCTTGGTTGCGAATCAACCTCCCACTAACCCAATTAAAATGCAAAAGCTATCCGTTGCATTCGCAACGAACCTCTCTAAGTAGGGGGAAAATGTAAGGAACCAATTTTACGGATTAGATATTTATATCCTAAAGACTTTATGGACCTTACATTTAAGCAGATATATGATGGTGAATCAAAAGAATTCAAAAACATAGTTGAGCTTTATGAAGCATCATTCTCTTCTGATTCACGGCGTGAAATTGTAAATAAGAAAAAGCTGCTATCAAAAGAGAATTACGGCTTATTTTATATAACTGAGAAAAAAAAGTTTATCGGCTTTCTGATAGAATGGAAGCTTCCGGAGTTTTATTTCATAGAGCACTTTGCTGTCAGAGAAGATCTTAGAGGAAAAGGTTACGGTTCAGAAATTATAAAATTTTTCATAGAGAATAAAAAAGTAATTCTTGAAACCGAACCCTCAGCAAACGGAGAAACTGCTCAAAAGAAAATTGCATTCTATGAAAAGCTTGGATTCAAAATGAATATTTATAAATATATTCAGCCGGCATATGAAAAGCATAAAAATCCTGTGGAATATGTTTTAATGTCATATCCTGAATATATTAATAATAAAGTGAAGTTCATGGTGGTTGAGGAACAGCTGCATGAGATGGTTTATGAGTTTGTAAAGAGGAAGGGGTAGTAGAGGAACATTACGACGTGGGAACGTCGTAACGAGGTAATATGGCTGTTGGTTAAAACACCAACAGCGGCGCGGACTAAATAGCCCTTGGTTTCGTATCAACCTCCCCCTAACCCCCTCCTCTCAAAGGAGGGGGAATATTATTTAAGGAGGGGGAACTGTTTTTTTCTGCACTTTATAGTTTTCAAAATTTGGTTATTATTATGACTTAATCTCATTTATTTATGATCTTAGGTCTTCTAAAAGAAGGCGATCCTGAAAACAGAGTTGCTATCCTTCCTGAGTTAATCGATCAGTTTATCAAATTAGGCTTTACAGTATTGGTTGAATCCGGTGCGGGCGATAACTCCCTTTCACCAGATGATGCCTATACAAAAGCCGGTGCTGAGATCAGAACTAAAGTAAAGCTGGTAAAGGAATCCGATATAATAGTAAAGATCAATCCTCCGACTGACGATGAAACTGCATTTCTAACTGAAGGGAAAGTTTTCATTTCACTTCTTCAGCCATACAGCAATCCTGAACAAATAAATAAGCTTAAAGAACAAAAAGTAACTGCAATAAGTCTTGAGAAAATTCCAAGAACTTCGCGCGCTCAAATGATGGATGTACTTTCATCTCAGGCAAGCGCTGCCGGTTATAAAGCAGTACTGACCGCTGCAACAAATCTTACAAAGTTTTTCCCGATGTTCACAACTGCTGCAGGAAGCATTAAGCCTGCAAAAGTTTTAATACTCGGAGCAGGTGTTGCAGGTCTGCAGGCAATTGCTACTGCAAAAAGACTTGGAGCAATTGTAGAAGTTTTTGATACTCGTCCTGCAGTGAAAGAAGAAGTTCAAAGCCTTGGCGCAAAGTTTATTGAAGTTGCAGGAGCTGCCGATGCTTCAGGCGCAGGCGGATATGCTGTTGAGCAATCGGAAGAATATAAAGCAAAGCAATCTGCAATGATAGCAGAGCATTCAGTTAGTGCAGATGTAATAATTACTACTGCGCAGATACCGGGAAAGAAAGCTCCGATATTAATTACAAATGATACTATAAGCAAAATGAAGCCGGGCTCGGTTATAATTGATCTTGCCGCATCGACCGGAGGAAATACAGAATTCACAAAAGATAATGAAACAGTTGTACAGAACGGAGTAAAGATAATCGGAAATTCGAATCTGCCTTCTACGATCCCTTATGATGCAAGCAAGATGTTCGGGAAGAATTTATTATCGCTGATAAAATTACTAGTGAAAGACGGAAAGATAGTTTTAAATTTTGATGATGATATTATAAAGGCGTCAGTAGTGACGCATGGTGGTGAATAGTTTTGCGGGCAGACACATAGGTCTGCCCCTACAGATTTAATTTTATTTTATGGAGACATTAACATCATTTATCGGAACACACATTGAGTTATTTTATGTGATCATTCTTTCAATTTTTCTGGGAATAGAACTGATCTCAAAAGTACCTTCGATACTTCATACTCCTTTGATGTCAGGTACAAATGCAATCCATGGAGTTGTGATCATCGGTGCTATTATTGTTACGGGAATGGCGAGAAGTGATGATTATCTTGCTCTTGTTCTTGGATTTTTAGCAGTATTAATGGGTACGCTTAATGTTGTAGGTGGTTTTGTTGTTACTGACAGGATGCTGGGAATGTTCAGAAAAAAAACTAAATAAATGCAGGCTTATATTCTTGAAATATTTTATCTGATCGCTTCTGTTACTTTCATAGTAGGGATCAAGATGCTGAATAATCCTGATTCTGCGAGGAAAGGAAATCTTGTTTCAGCAGCGGGTATGACACTTGCTGTTCTGAACACTATTTTTTTGTATTCGAATTCTGAAGGAAAGCATATTGGGAATTATACGTGGATAATTTCAGGAATAATTCTTGGTGCTGTTATCGGAACTCTGATGGCAAAAAAAGTAAAGATCACTGCTATGCCGCAGATGGTTTCGCTTTTCAATGGAGTTGGTGCGCTTTGCGTTGCAATAATTTCTTATGTCGAATTTTCTCATTACTCTGAGCATTTTTCAAGTCTTACACAAACTGCAGGAAATCATTCAAATCTTTTTAATGGAACTGTAATAACAATTCTTCTCGGAGCTATAATCGGGTCAATATCTTTTTCCGGTAGTGTAATTGCCTGGGGAAAGCTTGAAGGAAAAATAAAAGACCTTCAATTTCCAATGCATCAGCTTTTGAATATTATTATTCTTATTGCAATAGTTATTACTGCAGTGCTTATAATGTCGTCCGACACTGCAAGTGTTAAGCTCATGCTTATACTTGCCGGACTTGCATTACTTTACGGAGTATTATTTGTATTCCCTATCGGCGGTGCAGATATGCCCGTTGTTATTTCCCTTTTGAATTCCTTCACTGGTGTTGCAGCAGCATGCGGAGGGTTCTTGTATAATAATAGTGTAATGCTTACAGGAGGTATACTTGTCGGTTCTTCAGGAACAATACTTACTATCCTGATGTGCAAGGCAATGAACCGATCTTTGACGAACGTTATTATCGGCTCATGGTCAAGCCCTGCTGCAAAAAAATCCGCTGAAGGCGGAGAGCAAAGAAGTGTTAAAGAAATTTCAATTCAGGATGCAGCTATCTTAATGAGTTATTCAAAAAAAGTTATTATTGTGCCGGGTTACGGACTTGCAGTTGCGCAGGCACAGCATACATGCTATGAACTTGATAAGCTTCTTGAAGAAAAAGGAGTTGAAGTTACTTATGCAATTCATCCGGTTGCAGGAAGAATGCCGGGGCATATGAACGTGCTTCTTGCAGAAGCTGATGTTCCCTATCCGAAACTTTTAGAGATGGAAGAAGTGAATCCTGAGTTTGCATCAACAGATGTTGTCTTGGTACTCGGTGCAAATGATGTAATAAATCCCGCTGCTCATAATGATCCTTCCTCACCAATCTATGGAATGCCTATCCTCGAAGTTGAAAATGCAAAGAATATAATCATAAATAAACGAGGCATGGCAGCAGGTTATGCCGGAATTGATAATGAACTATTCTACAACGACAAAACCAAGATGCTTTTCGGCGATGCGAAAGCAGTACTTCAAAAATTAATAGCAGAAGTGAAAGCAAATTGAAAGTAATATGCAAAAACCATTTCGCATTTTTATTTTTATTTTAATAATATTTCAAACATCCGCATCTTTCTCGTTTTCCCAGACAGATTCATTACAAAAAAAAGATAAACCAGTCCTTGAAAATCCATGGATTCCAATTTATGCAGCAGGTTCTTATGGGGCAATAATAAATTATAAGAACATTGAAGGTAACTTTGGTTCTGTATCTGCAGGAATTTATCTTGGACAGATAGAAAGGTCATCCATTTTCTTTGAGATCGGAAATTATGAACGAACCACTACTTACCTTACAGTTGGTTTATCTCTTGCTGTTTTAAAATTTAATAATAATAATATTATTTCACCTGAAGGCAGTGTAGGATTTATTGGAACAAAAAATGGACATGGTGGTGTTGCTATAGCTTTTATTCCTTCCTTAAAATACTTGCATAGATTTCATAATCTTATTGCTGCAACTGCTGCGCTTAAGTATTCTCCTTTTGGGCAATATCTTTTTTTGAACTTTGGAATTCAGGTACATTAAATTACATCATTTCGAGCTTTGTGAGAGTTGCATGAAGTAAATTTTTAATAATTATACATGTCAAAATCAAAAATTAATCTTCTCCTTTGGCAGTTTGAAGAGGCAAGAAAGCTGACGCTTGCAGGAGTTGAACATCTGAGCAAAGAGCAGCTTTTTATGCCGCCTATCGAAGGAGAATGGTGTATAGGATCATATTTGATGCACCTTGCTGAGTGCGATCTTGGTTGGCTCCATACATTGTCCGGAAAGGAAGTACCGGAAGAGATAAAGAAAAGAAGTTACTATGCAGTGTGGTATGATTGTCCGGAAGAATTCAGGGAGGCACCAAAGGAAACTTTGGAACCAAAAGAATATTTTGAAACGATTGCGTTGACAAGAAAAATGTTCACAGACGAAGTGGCATCATTAAATGATGAAGATCTTGACACAATAGTTGAAACAAAACACGGTTCAAGCATAAATCACAAATCAAAACTGTATATAATCAATCATCATATAGATCATGAAGCCCATACAAGAGGACAGATGTTTTTGTTGATTAGGAAGGCGGGGTGGAGAATAATTGAAGACAATAATATTACTAATAAAATAAAAGAAACCTCAATTGAAAGATTAGATTTTATGAATAATTTTATTGGATATGGTAATATTGAAAAAGCTAAGATTTTTTTTATAGGAATTGAAGAAGGCGGATCTGGATTTATGAATGAAAATGACTTTTATAATTGGAAAAATAAAGTAACTGAGCCAACAAATTTATTAAATGGTTTATATTATAAAAAATTAGATGGAAATTTTACAAGTAAAGGTCCAACTGAGAGAATGCAAAATCATATTTGCAGAGTATTTTCAAAGAATTTAATTCCAATCCAAAATCCAAAAGATATAGGTTTTTATTCGAATTTATATCCTTTCCCTTCAACAAATATTAATACAGAATATCCCCCAACATATCGACAGTTATTTGGAATAGATAGCAAGGAAGAATATGGAATAAATTTCAGAAGTCATAGAATTAATGTGTTTTTAAATATGATAAATGAAATTAAGAAAATTTCTGAAGAATTTTATTTTTTTATTCTTGGCACATATAATGAAGATGATTTAATATCAATGTTTGAAGAATTAGGATATAATTTCCCAAAAGAATTAGTGAATAATAATATAATTAAAAGAGGCAACGGATATTTATATTGGAGAAGCTCTGAATGTAGGAAAATATGGGTTACAGGTCATCCATCTTATGGATGGGTTAATGAAAAGGTTATTGATGAAATAGTTAAGGAAATTGAAATATACAAAAAGGAGAAAGTTAAATTTAATAATATTTAGACATTCTCATTCAAATGTTTAATCTACAGAT
>JBBRMY010000091.1:0-10798 GCA_038230595.1 Ignavibacteria bacterium | reverse complement strand
GACAGGTAAGCTTAAAAAGATCGGGCTTGATCTGTTCAGGTACACAGACTAATGTTTATATTTCACTGACAAAGAAAGATGTCGTTCTTATCGAAAATATTTCTAAAATAGTTACTTCCCGTTCTAAAGGTGTTCTAAAAATAACTGAAAATGGAATTAAACTTTTAAAGAAAAAAAGAAATACAGAGCATTTTGTTTATGATTTTAATAATGAAAAAAGCTGGATTTACGAAGAAAATATCGGATACAAAGAAACTATCTTTGTTGCCGGCGGAGGACATGTGGGTCTTCAGGTTTGCAAATTGTTCTCATTGCTTGATCATTATGTGATAGTTTATGATGACAGAAAATATATTCCGACAATAAAAGCAAATGTCTTTGCCGACAAGATCATTTTAGGAAAATACAGCGATCTGGGGAAATTTATTTCTGAGCCTGATAATACTTTTGTCATAATTGTAACAACGGGATATTTATCAGATCTAACAACTCTAAAGCAGGTAGCAGATAAAAAATGCAGGTATATTGGGTTAATGGGAACAAAGGTTAAGATAAAAAAAATATTCAATGAAGCGGTTAAAGGTGGAATGAAAAAAGAGCTATTAAAAAATATTCATGCACCTATAGGGATGGATATTAATAGCAATACACCTGAGGAGATCGCAGTCTCGATAGCTGCGGAAGTTATAAAGGTAAAGAATGAGAAGTAAAAAATCATAAAAGTGTAGGGGCAGGGCTTGCCACTGCCCAATAAAAACATGTAGGGGTCAGACCTATGTGTCTGCCCAAAAAAACATTTATATTTGGAAATCCCAATTCAATTACAGAAAAAACTAATAACTCTTCACGGACACAAGGCGGATCAATGGCTGCTTGATTTCCCCAATACTCTGCAGGATGTTATCCGCACCTGGCAATTAAAAGACATTAAGTTCCATGCAAATCTTTGATATAATTTTGTCGCATTCGCAACCTCAGATACACATGGAGATGTAGTTCTGAAGCTTGGAGTTCCTTCCAATGAACAGAATACTGAAATAAAAATGCTCAATAAGTATAATGGTGTTGGTGCATGTAAGCTTTTAGATTATAATATCATACTTGGTGCATTGTTGCTTAAAAGAATTATTCCGGGAAATGATCTGAGATCTGTAAAGTCATTAACCGAAAGAATAAATGTTACTGCTGATATAATAAACCTAACTTCTTTAGATCAGAAGGCTCTTGTTAAAATTCCAACATACTCGACTTGGCTTTCAAACGCATTTGAGAAATTGAGAGATAGAAAAGACAACAATGAAAAACTTCTCGAACTTTTTAATAATGCCGGAAAAATTTATTATGAAATATATTCTCTGGGTTTACCTCAATATATATGCCATGGAGACCTGCACCATTTAAATATTTTATATGATGATTCAGAAAAAAGCTGGAAGAGTATTGATCCTCAGGGAGTTGTTTGTGTAAAAGCTTTTTCGCCTGCAGTTTTTATGAGGAATCAATTGGAATTTACAGATCGTTTTGATAAAAAAGAGCTCTTGAACGAAATGATAAAATTGTTTTCCGAAAAACTGAATGAGCCGGAGGAGTTAATAATGAAATGTTTTTATATTAACAGCGTGCTGAGTATTGCATGGGATACAGAGGAAGGAATGGATGTAAATGGAAGTGTTGAAGAATTAATTGAGTTATCAATTATGTAGAGACACGATTCATCGTGTCTGTTTTAACCCATGAAGGGTAGAAATCATACTGTGTCTCCAGCATTGAAATTTGTGACAATGATTTTCGGGATTCCTGCTTTCGCAGGAATGACAATAATTATTTTAGATAATAAATTTCTTACTTATTTCTTTCCTTCCTCAACTCCAATATTTTCATGAACGATCTTACTCTTATTTCATCGATAGTCAATCCGGTCATTTCAACTTCTTCTTCAGTGATCGCTCCGCAATTCAAAGCACGAAGGAAATAATTTAATAAACCCTGACCGGTTGCTGCGTCGTCGAACACATCTCCAACAAGTGTTGCCTGCGCAGCTTTATCAATAAAGTTTTTCAATCTGACGGATGCATCTTTCAATCCTTCAAGAAAGAAATTATAAACTGCTATATATCTTACCGGAAGCTGTGCAGGATGCAGATCCCATCCCTGATAAAATCCATGCTTCAAAGAATGATTCGTATGATCGTAAGCAAGTCTCCATGCATTATGTACTATTCTATTGTTCTCTTCTTTTTGTTCATTCGTAAGCTCTCCTCTGTTCGGACCCACGGGCATTATATTCGTTGCTCCGTCAGAAAGCCAGACACCTGTATTAGCCAATGAAACTTTCATCATATGCCTCGCAAAATCACAAACAGGATTATCCATTGCCTGATATTTTGCAGTGATATCACATGCCGCCGTATAATCATAAACTCCGAAGTGTGCAGCTTTGCATCGGCCTTCTGCTGCTTTGAGAAGATTAATAATATTTGACTGTCCGTCAGAGCTGAATAATGATTGAGTTGTCTCGATCATTATCTCCATCTTCAAAGAACCTTTTTCCAGATTCAGTTTTTCTTCAAGTAAGTTCAGAACTCTTATTAGTGTCTCAACCTGCTCCACTAAATTTACTTTTGGCAGAGTAACTACAAAATTCTCCGGCATTTTACCATTTGACGCTCCAAGTAAAGTTGTCAGAAAAATATCTAAAGTTCTTATTGCTCTCTGCTTTAGTTCTTCTGAAAAAGTCTTAATACGGATACCAATGAAAGGGGAGAGTGTTCCTTCCTTCATTCCTTTTGCAGTTTCAAGTGCAGCAGCTTCGGCAGTACTGTCTTCTTCAGCATCAGGTCTCACTCCAAAGCCGTCTTCGAAATCAATTCTGAAATCTTCAACAGCTTCTTTTGCAAGCTTGTCTTTCACTTTTTTATAGATCTTCTCTGCTAATGCTTTATCTTTAATGTCAAAAACTTTTGAAAGTACTGATGCATCAGGAGCATATTCTTCAAAGCCTTTTATAGCTAGCTCTCCCATTTTTTTAGCAGTATTCGATTTAAAAAGCTGAGCTCCTCCGTAAACAACATGGACAGGCTGACGATCAGGCTTTTCACCGGGATATAATTCTTTGAATTTTAAGTTAGCTTTGGAAAGGTTAGTAAGTATTGGCTCAAGAGCTTCTTTGTTAAGAGAATTATTCATGATAGATGAAAAATGTTTTTATAGTTTTATTTATTTTTTAAAAGAGTACCGAAGCTAGATCCCCGACAGAATTATTAGGGGATGACATTATTTTAAAATTTCAGCTGCCTCTGTAAGTTGAATATCCGAATGGATTAATAAGTAAAGGAACATGGTAATGTTCTCCTGCATTTGATTTAAAAATAATAATTACTGAAGGGTAAAAGCTTTCCCGTTTCTGAGCATTAAAATAATTATCGATTTCAAATGTTATGCGGTATGTTCCTTCTTTCACTTCAGTATCGTTTGAGATCAGATTGCTGATTCTTCCATCTGAATTAGTTGTTCCTTCTCCCGTCTTTATCCAGTCAGTATCTGTTAATTCTTCTAAAACTATTTTTACACCTTCTGCAGGCTTACCTATTGATGTATCTAAGATATGTGTTGAGATGCGTCCCATTATTCTTCGGTGAAAATTTTATTTAATCTAATTTGCGTAATCTTATTTTGCTCAGCTGCAGCTATTGCGATCTCTTTTTCCGGAGTATTGCCGATACGGCTTTTTAAAATCTCCAGCATTTCATCAGCGGTTTTACCGGTAGCACAAACAATAAAAATAAATCCGAACTTATCTTCATACTCTTTATTTAATCTTGCAAGCTCATTTATTGTTGTATCACTTGCTGAATCGACTCCTGACTGCTCATTGCCTGCCATTGCAGATGTATTTGCATATTTAGCTTTAAGCGAATTCACATCGCCGATCTTCGGATGTCCTGCAAATGCTTCCAGCAGGTCATTATTCTTTAATCTTTTTTCCCAGATATCCTCAGCTACTTCCTGCAAACATTCCATATCCTCAAAAGGAATGCTATTAGCCATTCTTTTAGCCCATTCTTCTGATGTGCAGCATTTTAGAAATTCATTTTTTGCAGCTTTAAATCCAATCTCATTTAATTCCTCAATTCTCATAGTAATTAATTTGAATTATCTTTTTCCTGGATCCCGAAAACCCTGAGTCTGCTAACTCCTCCGTCAGGATATATATTCAGCCTTAAGTGTGTATATTTATCTTTGCCGGTTATCTCTTTTTCAAAAACATTTTCATGATGACCTTTAAGCTTCGTCTTTGGAAGTATCTCTTTCCATTTGATATCAGGTGATGTCATTTTATCGTCATCGATCTCACTTAGGTAAACACCTTCTTTAACTTCTCCTATATAAACTCCTTCTATCATGCACGAGTCCGGAAAATTACCTTTAAAATGATTTGTATCAACAATGATCTTTTTTATTGAACCGGGTTCACCAAGCTTTAGTATAGTCCAGTCATAACCTGGAATTCTCTTTCTTCTGGTTTCCCAACCATCGCCCATATACATACTTCTTCCGGGAGAGATAAGATTATCTTTTGAACCAAAGAACATATCATTGGCAGAAATAACTTTGCCGCCGTTCACTAATGCTGCAAGGTCGATCGTGCCATCATCTTCTTTTTGAATTCTTCCTTTATGAACATCTCCATAAACTCTTAATCTTGCAACTCCGCCGTCAGGGAAAATATTTAATCTTAAATGTGTCCAATGACCCGGATGATGAACAGGGAAAAGGTTTTGTGACCCCGGAGCAAGAGGGGATTTTCCTAAAATTTGAGTCCACTTCACTTCATCAAAATTTATTGCTATGCCGGAATCATTATGCAGGTAACCTTCTACTGAAGCATAAGGCGGATGATTACCAAGAAAATGGTTGGTATCAATGTCTAAACCCTTCACTGTTCCGGAAATACCAAGCTTAATTATGCACCAATCATGACCCTGTTCTCTTTTCCTTCTTGATTCCCATCCGTCCATCCATTTTCCGTTTTCCGTGAATTTATCCGGAAGAAAGATCCCTCTTCCTGCCTTCAATAAATTTTCTTTCTCGGCGAAAAACTCATCGCTGGCAAATAAAGCTTTGCCTCCTACCTTTTCTGAAGCAAGTTCCGTAAGTCCTGCAAAAGCTGCTGCTGTAAAATTCTCTGTCATTATTTTAAAATATTTTTTCTTATGATCGCTTTTCCTGTTTTATTTTTGCTAAAGCTTCCGCTGTCATAAACTTTTTCTCCATCAATGAGTGCTGCTTCAACTACTCCTGTCAGCTCAAAGCCTGAGTAAGGAGTTATCTTATGCTTATGCTGAATTATATTTTCTGCTACAGTGAAAGTTTTTTGCGGTGAAAAAATTGTAAGATCAGCATCAAATCCTTCCTGAATTTTCCCTTTACATTTATCAAGTCCTGCAAGCTTTGCAGGATTAAAGCTCATAAGTTCAGAAATTCTCTCAAGTGAAATCCCGCGCTTTTTTGCTTCTGTCCAAACAGCAGGAAGACTGAACTGCAGTCCTGAAATTCCACCCCATGCTTCATCAAAATTACAGCTATGCATTTGCTTTAGCTGTGGATCGCAGGGAGAATGATCTGATACTATCATATCCAGAACTCCATTCTCAATTCCTTCCCAAAGTTTATCCTGATTTTTTTTATCCCGTATAGGAGGTGTACATTTAAATCGGGTATCATTATCAGGAATATCATCGGATGAGAAAAACAAATAATGTGGACAGGTTTCAGCAGTAATTTTCAACCCTTCTTTTTTTGCTTTTTCAATCAATGATATCGATTCCCCTGAAGAAACATGAACAATATGCACATGACATGAATATTCTCTGCTTAGTTCTATCAATAATTTAATCGCATTTGTTTCCCACTTAGTCGGTCTGTTAATTAGAAATGATTTAAAGCTGCATGGATCATGATCTTTCGATAGCAGTAGTGGTGATTCAAGCTCTGCATGAACGAGCAGAGGGATCTCATACTTAGATATTATCTCCATCGCTTCTCTAAGATCTTCTTCTCTTGCAAAAGGAAATTCATCGATTCCCGAGTTTATCATAAAAGCTTTGATACCGGTAACTCCGTTCTCGATAAGCTCTTTCATTTTATCTGAATTCCCATGAATTAGACCTCCATAAAATCCAACATTCACATAGAGCTTATCTTTAGTAGACACTAATTTTTCTTCGAATGAAGCTCTGTTGGCAGTGACAGGAGAACTGTTCAATGGCATATCAATCAGTGTAGTAATACCTCCGGCTGCAGCAGATTTTGTTGCAGTTAAAAATCCTTCCCAATCAGTTCGACCCGGTTCATTTATATGAACGTGAGTATCAACTAAGCCCGGCATTATGACTTTATCTCCAAAGTCCTCAATGCTCATTGAGAAGTCACCGGAATATTTATCTGTTACTTCGATGATCTTTCCGTCTTCTATAAAGATGTAAGCTTCTTTAATTCCATCCGGAGTCAGAACATTTTTGCTATGAAAAATTGAGGTCATTTATGTAAAAATAATTTGAACGAATACCAATAACAAACCAATACAATTGTTGGCGATCGAGGGAATAAAGAGCCAACATAGTTAAGAATATAATGCATCGTTATTTTATGATATTTTAATATTCAATATGTAAGTATATTTACTCTCAAAGAAAATTAAATCCAAATATATGCCGGCTATACTCAAACATGATAATTATGGTAAATCTAAAGTAAGAGTTGTAAAAGTAACCCGTGAGGGAAGCCTTCATAAGATGAAAGAGTTTTCAGTCGATATTTCACTTGAAGGAGATTTTGAAGATGTTCACAGAACAGGGAACAATGAGAAAGTTCTTCCTACTGATACAATGAAAAATACTGTTTATGCTTTGGCTAAAAAGAATGATGTAAACACGGTTGAGGAATTTGCTTTATACCTTTCAGATCATTTTAAAAATAATAATAATCAGGTGTCGACTGTTAATATAGATATTCAGCAAAGTACGTGGAAAAGGATCCATGTTGAAGGGAAAGAGCATGACCATTCGTTTATTTCCGGTGGTAATGAAAAGCGGACTTGCTCGGTCAGACAGAATGATATTAACACTGAGATCGAATCAGGCATTAAAGACCTTTTGATAATGAAAACCACTCATTCCGGTTTTACCGGTTACATCAAAGACCAGTACACAACTTTAAAAGAGACTACAGATCGTATTTTCGAAACAGTTGTAACGGCAAAGTGGAATTATACAAATGAAGACGTGGATTATAATTTTCTCCATGATAATATCCGTGAGGAGATCCTTACTACTTTTGCTAAGCATGATAGTCTTTCCGTTCAGCAGACCTTATTTGCTATAGGAGAGAATGTGATAAATAAATTTAAAGATGTTAAGGAAATTTCTATATCTATGCCAAATAAGCACTGTCTTTTGATCGATCTTTCAAGATTTGGAATGGAAAATAATAATGAGATATTTGTTCCAACTGATGAACCTCATGGTCTTATTGAAGCCACTATGGGCAGAGAAAAATAGTATTGCTTAAATTTTAAAGGGTGAATGGATTTACGAACCTTTCATTTTAATAATGGATTTCTGCAAAATAACTCCCTCGCTTTTTTTATATTAGATTTTCTCAAATTCTATTATCTTTAGTTAAGAACCGCTTTCAAAAAACTTCGAAAACAAAATCTCAAACACTATGATGGATAAAAACAAGATCGGAGCAATTTCCTGGTTTGACCTAACAGTAAATAATGCAGAAGAAATAAGAGATTTTTATTCAAATGTTACAGGCTGGACTTTTACAAATCATGAGATGAAATCAGAAGATGAGAATGGAAAGGATAACTATGAAGATTATAGTATGAATATGCCACATGACGGCAATTCAGTTGCTGGTATTTGCCATGCAAAAGGAGCCAACAAAAATATACCCGCTCAATGGCTTATGTATATTTCTGTTCCGAATGTTGAACGATCAGTAAAGGTTGCATTGAAAAAAGGTGGTAAGATAGTTGATGGTCCCAGAAAAATGGGTAAATCTAATTTTTGTGTTATAGAAGATCCCGCTGGTGCATGTTGTGCACTTATCGAAGGATAAAAATTAATTAAGTTATTTCCGTATATAATAACATTATGGGCGAAGCTTGTCTTCGCCTTTTCATTTTCAGATCAGATATAAACAAAACCAATTGAAGATCACAATAATCGGGAATGGAGGGTCAGGAAAATCTACTCTTGGAAACAGATTAGGTATTGATCTCGGTATCGAAGTAACTCATCTCGACAAGCTTAGCTGGCAAAAAGATTATCAGAGACTTTCAGAAGATTATTTTATCTTTATGCTGAATGAAGTTTTTAAGAAAAATAACTGGATCATAGAAGGATGGGCATTTCAATCAACTGTATATGAAAGACTGGAAAGATCTGATGTAATAATATATCTAAAATACCCTCTGGACTTTTGCATGAGTGAGGCGATCAGGCGTAACAGGGAATATCATAATAAATCATATCCATTTGACCCATTTGAAGGTGACAGAAATTCACATGAAGGAAAGCTCAGAGAAGCTATTAACAGAGTGCATGAGAAGCATGAACCACAGCTGCAAATATGGCTAAGAGATTTTAAAGGCGACAAATCTAAAAAGCTTTACATTTATACTTCAAGGGAACAGTTAAACAGAGATTATGACGGGATATTAAAAGAAATAAAAAAGTGCCCCGAAGAGGATTCGAACCTCTAATATCTGATCCGTAGTCAGAAGGTTTATCCATTAGCCTATCGGGGCAGAAATAATCTTAATTTAAGCTAATCTATAAAATAGTAATATATTTCATTGAGAAAAATTCATAAAATGCTCCATTTCAGCATCATAAAGAGGGTATGAATTAATATACCCTGAAAAATGTTATAACTCTCACAAAGGAATCACATTATTTCCAAACTGATCATCGAAACTTTACGTATATAATATATGATAGAAAATCCGATCAGAAATTAATTAAACTAAAAATGAAATACTTAGCATTGTTAGCAATATCGATCTTCACTTTTTCTTTAATGGGATGTACCCGCTCAGATGCTGATATAAAAGATCAGTCCTCAAATTCTCAGAATAAAACTTCAACTACAAGAACTGAAGTTACGAAAACGGAAATTACAGCACCTTTAACAAAGAGTGATAAAGAAACCTCAACAAAAAACACAGCAAATAATAATATGGAGAAAAGCCAAAATACAGCAGGCGGAAATGAAACTAAATCTTCAGCAACATCTGATACAGCAGTCTTTGCTGCAGGATGTTTCTGGTGTATAGAAGCAATCTTTCAGGACCTGAAAGGAGTACAAGGAGTTGAACCCGGTTATGCAGGTGGAACAGTCGAAAATCCGACTTATAAAGAAGTTTGTACAGGCACTACCGGACATGCAGAAGTTGCAAGAATAATTTTTGATCCATCGAAGATAACATATGATGAACTACTGGAAGTTTTCTGGACTACTCATGATCCAACTACTCTCAACAAACAGGGAAACGACGTTGGCACTCAATACAGATCTGCAATATTTTATAAAAATGACAAGCAAAAAGAGTCTGCAGATGCTTCAAAGAAAAATGTTGCTACACAGATATGGAGCAATCCAATTGTTACAGAAATTTCTCCTTTAAAAACTTTTTATACTGCTGAGGATTATCATCACAGTTATTATAATAACAATCAAAATGCTCCATACTGCCAATTTGTTATAAATCCTAAGCTGGAAAAATTCAGGCAGAAATTCCATGATAAATTGAAATAAATTTCAGATTTTTATCTGAAATTAAAATTAGTCAAAGACCTGACAAGAGCTTCGCACCTGTCAGGTCTTTTTTTATTGAGATAAACTATCAATAAACACTTTAAACTTTTCAAGCGCTCTTGCCCGATGAGAGATACTATTTTTTTCTTCATCAGTCATCTCAGCTAAAGTTTTGTCATGTCCTTCCGGCAAAAATACCGGGTCATAACCAAAACCATATTCACCCCTTGGTGAAGATATTATCTTACCTTTTAAAATACCTTCAAAGAACTTTGCTTCCAATATTCCATCATAATAACAAATTACAGACCTGAATTCAGCCGATCTATCTGTTATTCCTTCAAGGTTCTTAAGCAGAAGTTTGCAATTACTATCATAAGAAGCATTTTCTCCTGAATATCTTGCTGAATAAACTCCAGGCTCTCCATTTAATGCATCAACAAATAAACCTGTGTCATCTGCAATGCAGGAAATTCCCGCGAATTCGAAATATTCTTTAGCTTTTTTACCGGAGTTTTCCTGTAATGTCTTTCCGTCTTCAATGACATCCGGAACATTTGAAAATTCAGTAAGATCCCTGAACTTTATCCCTGTTCCGGAAAATATTTTTCCTATCTCTTCTACTTTGTAACTGTTGCCTGAAGCAATTAGTAAATCTTTCATTTAACGATATTGTAAAATTATTTTATAAAATTTTTTATTTTTTAAATCCGGCACTACTTCTCCTTCGTTATTAATATGAAGTAACTAATTAATCAAAATAAAAACTCTTTAAAATGAAAAAAGTAATTTTAGCTCTTTTTATAGCAGCTATCTGTATCGTAAGCTCCAATTCTTATTCACAGGATATGACAATGGTTGGCGGTGAACAAATGTATAAATCAATGGATATTATTGACAATGCAGTCAACTCAAAGGATCACACAACTCTTGTTGCCGCGGTGAAGGCGGCGGGTCTGGTTGAGACCCT
>JBBRMY010000090.1:0-10849 GCA_038230595.1 Ignavibacteria bacterium | reverse complement strand
TAAGGTTGAGACAAAAGTAGAGCTTAGCTTTGATATTGTGAATTCTGAAAGACTTAATGCAGAACAGAAAGAAATTTTATCTCAGAAATTATCAAACAGGATTGATAAAACTGGTGTGCTTAAAATAACTTCTCAGGAAGCACGTACGCAGCTGATGAATAAAGAAATAGCATTAAAAAAATTCAGGCTGCTTATTTCTGCATCTTTTAAAAAAGATAAAGTTAGAAAAAAAACTAAGCCGTCTTTCGGAGATAAAGAGAACCGGATAAAAGAAAAAAAGATAAATTCAGGGAAAAAGCAGAACAGAAAAATTGATCGAAAAGATATAGATTGAAAATAATTTATTCAGAACTTTTTAAGAAATTTCCGGAACTTGCATTTGGAATTAGCACAAAAGATGGCGGTGTTTCCGCACCTCCATATTTTATGAATATGGGAATGATGGTTGGAGATGAAAAAGAGAAAGTTATTGAGAACAGAAAATTATTTTTAAAAGAACTTAAGATTGAATTAGATAAAGTCACTTTCCAGCAACAAGTACATTCTGCAAATATAAACTATGTTTCAGATCAGAAATTCATTCCTGATAGCGATGCATTATGCTCAGATAAGTATGGAGTTTTTCTTGCAGTCATGATAGCCGACTGTGCTCCTGTATTCTTGTATGATCCAAATAAAAAAGTTTTTGCAGGAATTCATTCCGGATGGATGGGAGCAAAAGAGAATATATCAGGAAAAACAGTTAAGACATTATGTGAAAAATTCAAATGTCTCCCTGAAAATGTAATTGCATTCATTGGACCATGCATCTCCGGAAAGAACTATGAAGTTGGAGAAGAGTTTAAAAAGCATTTCGGAGAGGATAACTTATCAGAAGAAAATGGAAAGTTTCATCTTGACCTTAAAAAAATAATTCACCATCAGCTATTAAAAGCAGGTTTAAAAGAACAGAATATTGAAGTATCTGCTTACTGTACTTATGAAAGTGAAGATCTTTTCCATTCACATAGAAGAGAAAAAGGGCATAGAGGTAAAGATACAGGAAGAATGATGGGAGTTATAGGTCTTCGGGCAGTTAATAATGAAATGGCACCGGACAAAACGTTGTAATGAATATAAAAAATGAGAACCAGCCCAGAGTTAATCTTGTTGTACCCAACTCCTCATGATCTGTAACTATGTCAGGATGCTTTATCTTTATAATAAATAGAATAAGCAGTGCCCATACTAGCCAGTTTAATGAACCAAACGAATATTTCGGATCAATAAATTCTATTAACCCGCCAAGTCCGAATACCACTAGAAATGCAAAAGTCAAATAAGCGAGATATTTATGCTTTTCCCCGAACATAGTATAAGAAATATGTCCTCCGTCAAGCTGACCAACCGGCATCATATTTAATGCAGTGATAAGCATTCCGAACCACCCCGCGCATAAAAATGGATAATGATATATCTCATTCATCGGAGGCATGAAAACTTTAGGAGAAGAAGTAAATATCTTTTCAAAAGTATAAAATATAATATTATATCCGAAAGAAAATCCTTCAACCGGAATACCGGTCGTTTTATATTCAGGATGTATGTTGTATAGATAATCTATTGAAGGAAGTGTTGCAAAACCAATTATCAGGCATATTACTGAAACGATCCAGCCGGCAATAGGTCCTGAAATTCCTATATCAAATAATGCTTTCCTTGAGCTTGCCCGTGACTTCATTCTTATAACTGCACCCATTGTACCGAATGGATTCAATTCTATAAATGGAAACGGGATATAAAATGGTAGAGTGACGTCAACTTTATGATAGAGAGCTGCAAAGTAGTGCCCAAATTCGTGAGCAGTTAAAATTGATAAGATCAGAACAGAATAAAGAATACCAAACTTAAAATTTAAAAGCTGGTAAGGATCATGATTTGACCAGTAAACTCCGGCAACTGTCGTTGTAAAAAAAGTAAGAATGAATAAAATTATATTTAATATAAAGCGGGTCTTTTTTTTCTTTACAATTGCGGGTGGTGGTGCTGAATAAATTGGCTGTGAAAAATTTTGCGGACTGTAGTAATTCTGTTCTTCCATGTTATATAAACATATAAAATCAAAATTGAAGATTTTAGTCACAAAAGAAAAAGTTAACTTTTAAAACTTCATTTATACTATTTAATTTGAAAAAATTTTTGAATATTAGAATGAAAGTTTATTTAAATGGCAGAAAATTATAATACTTCAACTCCTCCAAAAAAAGCTCCGCTTTCCAATCTTAATCCTTTGGCTTTTATTATTCTATCCTTAGGTGCTGTTTTCTTTTTATATCAGATAATCGGAGGAATGATCGCTTACGGAATACTTGGCGCCGATATGACTGCAGGTGGTAATATAGTATTTGCAAGAATAATTATTTCATTTTCACAATTCATGTTCATTCTTGCTCCTGCTCTTTTTCTAGTACATTTGAAAGGAGATGATCTGAAGAGTTCTTTCAGATTAAGAATGCCGAAGCCTTCAGTTTTTATTCTGTCAGTACTTGGAACATTTGCCATTCAGCCATTTCTTCAATTCTATTTGTATTTCCAGAATAAGCTGATATTTTCTATTCCGTTTATGAAAGATTTCTTAACTCCGCTTAAAGAACTCTTTGATAAGCTGGAATCCACAACTCTTTCACTTGTTACTTCAAATAGTGTTTTGGAATTAATAGGAGTTGTGATAGTTATTGCAGTTACACCTGCAATTTGTGAGGAATTCCTGTTCAGAGGTCTCGTTCTGTTTAATTTTGAAAAAATAAAAACACCTGCAGTGTCGATTTTCCTCACAGGGTTTTTATTTGCGGCTTTTCATTTTCACCCATTCAATCTAATTCCGCTTACATTGCTTGGAGTTTTTCTTGCATTCGTTGTTTATCATTCAGGCAGCATAATAACATCAATTGTTTGTCATTTTTTGAATAATTTTATAGCAGCATTTGCAGTTTACTTTTATGGTAAAGATATAACCTCTGAAAATAATGTCTCGGATGCTGATGTAAATTCACTTATAATTTCAGGGTTAATATCCTTTCTCATATTTATTGCTGTTGTGTACTTTATAAAAAGAACATCCGTTAAGAATCTTGCTGTTACGGAACAATTAAAAAATACAAATGAGTAATACTACTGTCAGAATAATTGTGGGAGTGATCGGAATTCCTGTTTTTTTATTTTTGATAATTTGGGGCGGGCTTCCGTTCTTTATTCTTATTACTTTGATAACCTGCATTTCATTGTGGGAGTTACATAATTTATTTCTTAAAAAAGAAATTAATACCTTTTTAGCCTTAGATTTAATATTAGCGGTTATTGCTCTAGTGGTTTGTTTTTTTCTTCCTGTGTTCATAAATCTTCTATATTTAATACCAGTTATAATCCTGATAATTGAACTTTTCAGAAAAAACAAAAATATTTTAAACCCCATTGTTTCAATTTCGGGACAATTCTACATAACTTTACCCTTTATACTTTTAAATACTATTGAAAAATATTTTTCCCGTCCAATAGTGTTTATAAAAATTGGTCCTCCTCAATCTGAAGTAATGAATTATGTTTTAATAGTATTTATACTTATATGGACATGTGATACAATGTCATATTTCGGAGGAATGCTTATGGGAAAGCATAAGCTAACGGAGATCAGTCCGAAAAAAACCATTGAGGGCTTCATAAGTGGAATTATCTTTACCGTGATAGCTGCTCTAATTATAATGTATTTTAATACTGATCTTCTTAATTTATCAGATGCGATAGCATTTGGACTTATTGTTTCTTTGATTGGTCCTGCTGGAGATATTTTTGAGTCCTTTATAAAAAGAAGTGTTGATATAAAAGATTCATCAAATATAATACCTGGTCATGGGGGAGTCCTTGATAGATTCGACAGTTTGTTATTTGTAATCCCATTTATTTATATTTATTTATATTTTTTTGTATTTAAATATTTTACACTCTTGACTTGAAAAAAAAGAATTAAAATTATTAATTGTAAAAGAACGAATTTTATATTTGTATAAATAATGCCACTAAGAAAATTGAAGCCCGGTGAAAAGAGTGAGAAGGAAACTTCGAAGCTCAAACATAAAGAAAACGGAAAGTCTGAACATGGCTATGTCGATGATGATGCCTATTCTCATGAAGATGAAGACAATGATGCAACTGAAGCTGACCTTGATGATGATGATCCTTCACTTTTGTCTGATATCAAAAAATTCGAGAAGACCCATAAAAATCTAAAAGTCATAAAAGTTTATGACAGGATTAAAAAGCCTGCCTTTATAAAATTCACAGAGATCAAAAAAGAGAATGCTGAGAAAGAATTCAAAAGACTTATTCAGCTTCTTGATAAGCAAAAGATCTTTGTCGAATTCCATAACGATTATCCGGCGATCGAAAAATATCGCTTTCTTACTGAAGAAGTATTTGCTTTTGATTATGAAGAGTCAAAATCTAAAAAAGGAACAACATTCCTCTACGAAGAATTTCATCCTGAAATGGATGAATCAGAAGATGATGACTTTCAGGAAAATTTCTAATTCCAAATTTGCTTCTTAAAAATAATCAGAATAATATTGGTTCTGCTTTGATCCCTTTCTCATTAATGGGAACTGATGATAAAATTTATACGGATAACTTTTTTACTGAAAAAGATATCCCTGTTATAATTTTTATGTGTAATCATTGCCCGTATGTTATTGCCGTTATAGAAAGATTAGTAAAGCTTCAGGGAAAATATAAAAGTAAGAACATAAAATTCCTTGGAATTAATCCTAATGATCCGGTTTCGTATCCGGGTGACTCATTTGAGAATATGAAAATATTTTATAATGAAAAGAAAATGAACTTTCCATACTTAGTTGATGATACACAGGTCATTGCAAGAAAGTATGATGCAGTTTGCACGCCTGATATCTTTGTATTTAATAAAGATAAAAAGCTTGCTTACAGAGGAAGGCTTGATGATAACTGGAAAGATGAAAGCAGCGTTACATCTCATGATCTTGAAGAAGCAATTTCAGCTATTCTGGAAAATAAAGAGGTAACCACAGACCAGATTCCATCTATGGGGTGCTCTATTAAATGGAAACACTAAATTAAATTATAATGCCCAAGTTAGTTATAGTTCGTCATGGTCAATCCTTATGGAATTTGGCAAATAAATTTACAGGGTGGGTAGATATAGATCTGTCTGAAAAAGGAATTGAGGAAGCAAAAAAAGCGGGAGAAAAGCTTAATGGAATGAAGTTTGATTATGCTTTCACTTCTGCTTTGATCCGAGCGCAAAAGACTCTTGATATTATTTTGAAAGGAACCGGCCAGTCAGATCTTAAAGTGGAAAAAGATAAAGCTCTTAATGAAAGAATGTATGGTGATCTACAAGGATTAGACAAAGATGAAACACGAGCTAAGTTTGGAGAGGAGCAGGTTAAGATCTGGAGACGCAGCTATGATATTCCGCCTCCGAAGGGTGAAGCTTTAAAGGATACAGCTGAGAGAGTACTGCCTTACTACCATGCGCATATTGAACCGCTTCTTAAGCAAGGAAAGAATGTAATTATTTCAGCTCACGGAAACAGTCTCAGAGCTTTAATTATGTATCTTGAAAATTTATCTAAAGAAGAAATATTGCAGACTGAGATACCGACAGGATCTCCTAAAATTTATAATTTAGATGAAAACCTTAAAGTCATTGATACTAAATATTTATAAAAGCTTTTTTTATTTTTGAATACTCCCAAAATAAAGAATATTATTTTTGATCTTGGCAATACTCTCATATTTTTTGACTTCAGTTATTTTTATGACGGATTAAAAAATATTGAGAATAGCCTGAACATTTCTGAATTCAGAAGGTATATAATCAAAAATAAATTAGGAGATAAGCTTTGTACAGGCAGGTTAACTTTTCCTCGTTACTTCAAGATCCTAAAAAAGAAATTTAAGCTTAAAACAGGTTATAGTGATTTCAAATGCCTGTACTCTGATATTTTCTGGGAGAATAAGGAAATGCATAAATTCCTTAATGAAGTCTCACAAAAGAAAAAATACAGAATATTTTTATTTTCAAACACTGATGCTGCTCATATAAATTATATTTATCACAATTTCCCTTTTATAAAGCATATAAAAAATAAATTTCTTTCATATAAAGTAAACTCACTAAAGCCTGAAAAGAAAATATTCCGTATATTTATTGAAAGATATAAAATAAAGCCTGAGGAAAGTGTGTTTATAGATGATATGAGACCAAATATTAAAGCAATAAGCGGATTGAAATTTAATGCACTTCATTATAAAGCACACCGTAAGTTCCTGAAAGATTTTGCAAAGCTGGTAAGTTAGAAAATCTTATTTTTCAAAAAGGATATCTAAATTACAAAAAGAAAAGATATCTCAGACTTATCAGCAGCTGTGAAGGTCTTTTACCTACAAACTCTTCAGTAAATTCATTAGAATGTACAGGTATCATATAGGAAACTTCAGCCATCAATGAAGACATAAGAATTGCCTGAACACCCACATAAGTATTAAGCCTGAAACCACCTGAATTCTGAACATCAGCTCCCTGAAAATTATTTTTCTGATAATAATAAGCTTTCCATTCCGAATAAAAATTTACCGTGGGCTCATCATAACTTTTCTGATGAACCGGTAATGCAAAATAACCCATAGCCAACGTCCAATCAAAATAATTTCCGAACTTGAAGTCACTTCTTGGTATAGCAATATTGTAACCCATTTCAGTTGTGACTGAAAATCTCTTTATAAGGTTCGTAAGAATAATATCATTTTTTAAAACCATGTTGTCCGTCGTGTGAAAATCAACTAAAGGAACGGTTATATCTTTTGCAAAGTTATAAAAGCTTACAACGTGCCCGGGATGCAGCTCATAAGTAACTTTATCACTGACTATCGGAGTAGAATTTATGGGGATCGTAAATGCTCCCTGCCATGCAGCACGCAAATGATAATTCTGTTTATCATAAGTGAAAAATCTATATCGTAATGCTCCTTCATAATTCCCAAGAAATTTATAACCAGTTTGCGTTGTATAATAAACACTGTTATATGCTGTAAGTTTTCCTGATATTCCGTAATTCACTTCAAAAGAGTTATGAAAATATTTAAAACCGCCGTATGAAAGCACGTTGTTCCGTATTTCTATGCGGTTTTTTGCGAGATTGGCAGCAGGATGCGATATTATATACAGCTCCTGTGAAAATAGTCGGCTGCTGATGATCAGCAGAAATGCAGTAAAGCTAAGGATCTTTATTATTTTCATCTTTTCGTCTTATATATTAGAACAAATATTGGACTGAATATGTTAAGTTTAAAGGTTAAATTTATGATTAAATATTTTTGAACATTTTTGAAGACTACTGAAGTAAAAAATAGTAAAACTAAGGACAAAAAAGTCCGCAAAAGCACTTCTAAAAGCGCTGCAAGTAGCATTGCAGGTTCCGCCATTCCTGAAACTGATCTCAATCTACCGGATCCGCGAAAATTTATAATAGTAAGAGGCGCCAGAGTAAACAATCTAAAAAATCTTAATATTGATATTCCTAAATATAAGATGACAGTTGTGACCGGTGTCAGCGGCTCAGGCAAAACTTCACTCGTTTTTGATACAATTTATGCTGAAGGTCAGAGAAGATATGTTGAAAGTCTTTCATCGTATGCCAGACAATTTCTTGAAAGAATGAATAAGCCGGATGCAGATGTAATTGCTGGTCTTGCTCCTTCAATGGCAATTGAACAAAGATCTAATGCTAAAACCAACCGTTCAACAGTTGGTACTTCAACAGAGATATATGATTATCTGCGATTATTGTATGCCAGGATCGGAAAAACTTTTTCACCTGTATCAGGGAGAGAAGTAAAAAAAGATTCTACTGATTCTATCATAAGTGAGATCACTTCAGCAATAGGAAATGAAGAGTCAGCAAGAATTTATGTTTTCTTTAATGTCATTAATCACGGTGAAAAAATAAAAGAAGTTGTTGAAGAATTAAGAACAAAAGGTTTTTATAAGCTGATAGTTGATAATGAGCTTTTTGATCTTAATGAAAGATCAGAGAAAGAAATTGCAGCATTATCAAGAAAGAAGGATGTAAAAGTTCTTATTGACAGATTTTCATTTGAGCCTGCAGATGTAGAATCGGTTTCAAGATTAAACGACTCCATAGAGCTGTCGTTTCGTGAAAGCGGCGGGTATGTAAATATACGATTGTTCGATAAAGCTGAAAGATATGAAGATTTTTTATACAATAAATTTCTTGAAGAAGACGGGATCAGATTTGAAGATCCGGAACCAAGACTTTTTTCTTTCAATAATCCCTATGGGGCTTGCCAGAAATGCCAGGGTTTTTCAAAGACTATGGATATCGATATGGATCTTGTTATCCCTGATAAGAAGCAAACAATTTTCAGCGGAGCAATAGCGGTTTTCAATTCCAGCAAGCACTCTTATCATCTCACCCAGCTTTTAAGAGAAGCAGACAATTTTAGTATAAATGCTCATAAGCCATTTTATCTTTTAACTGATAAAGAAAAAGAGTTTGTCTTCAATGGTGGAGGAAATTATGTCGGAATAAATAATTTCTTCAAGCAGGTTGAAAAAGAGGCTTCATATAAAATTCATTATCGGATACTTATTAACAGATACAGAAATTATACTACATGTTCTCAATGTGGTGGTGCCCGTCTCAGAAAAGAAGCTTTGTATATTAAAATTGTAGGGAAAACTATCTTTGATATCGTTAAAATGAAGATAGATGAATGCTATGAATTTTTTCTGAATATAAAGCTGGATGAATACGAATCAAAAGTAGCAGAAAGAATATTGGAAGAGATAGTCAGCAGGCTTAGGTACCTGAATGACGTCGGCTTAACTTATCTTACATTAGACAGGATCACAAATACTCTTTCAGGTGGGGAAGCACAGAGAATTAATCTTTCAACTTCATTAGGCTCTTCACTTGTTGGTTCAATTTATGTTCTTGATGAACCTACAATAGGTTTGCATCAGAGAGATAATACAAAGCTGATAAATATTATAAAATCTTTAAGAGACATTGGTAATACAGTTTTAGTAGTTGAGCATGATGAAGAAATGATGGAGCATGCAGATAATATAATTGATATTGGTCCACTTGCAGGCGAACACGGAGGTGAACTTATCTTTAACGGCACATATGATGAAATACTAAAAAGTAAAGAGTCTCTTACAGGTAAATATTTAAATGGTGTAAAAAAGATATCACCGCCTGCTGTTAGAAGAGATATAAGTAGAAACAGATCTATTCAGATCTCAGGGGCACGGGAGAATAATTTAAAAAATATAGACGTAAAAATTCCACTCAATTCATTTGTTTGTATCAGCGGAGTTAGTGGCTCAGGAAAATCAACTCTGATAAATGACATACTCTTTGGCTCATTAAAAAAGCAGCTGGAAGGTTCTTATTCAGATCATATAGGGGATTTCGATAAGCTTCAGGGATATGAATTTATAGATTATGTAGAGCTTGTTGATCAGTCTCCTATCGGCAAGACTCCAAGAAGTAATCCGGTGACATATATAAAAGTATTTGATCTGATAAGAGAAGCTTTTTCCAAAACTCCGGCAGCAAAAAATAAAAGCTTTTCACCCGGCTATTTTTCATTCAATGTACCCGGTGGAAGATGTGAAACTTGTGAAGGCACAGGGATAATAAAAGTAGAAATGCAGTTTATGGCTGATATTATTCTTGAATGCGAAGTGTGCAGAGGAAGAAGATATAAGCAGGATGTTCTTGGTATAAAAATTAAAGGAAATGAAGGCAGTTATAAAAATATAAGTGATGTATTGAACATGACTATTACGGAAGCTATTGAATTCTTTAAGCCATTTCCAAAGATCGTTACAAAGATATCAGTATTAGATGAAGTGGGATTAGGATATCTGAGGCTGGGTCAATCCGGCTCTACCTTATCAGGAGGGGAATCACAAAGATTGAAACTTGCTTATCACCTCACATTTCAGGAAAAAGGAAACAATACATTATTCATTTTTGATGAACCCACTACAGGTCTTCACTTTAATGATGTTTCCAAATTACTTAAATGCTTTGATGAGCTGATCAAAAAAGGAAATTCTGTAGTTGTTATAGAACATAATCTTCATGTACTTAAATGTGCTGATCATATAATTGATCTTGGTCCTGAAAGCGGCGACGAAGGAGGATTTATCGTTGCCGAAGGAAGTCCTGAGCAAATAGCTAAAGTCAAAAGCTCTTTTACCGGTCAATATTTAAAAAAATACCTCGGGAATTAATATTTTCCATAATACATATTCTACAATTTCTTTCCAAAAAACCTTATTTTTAATTAAAAAATAAGGTTTTTTACATTCTAACATCCAATTCTAACCTACAAACTGCAAATTATTTCTTTGCAAACCCACTGATAACCTTTCTATATTGTCTTAATTAAATTAAACAACAATGGAAAACTCAACTTTAGCAATTGCAATTATTTTTTTCAGCTTCTTAATTCTTGTATTATTTAAGCCTAAAACCAGAAAATAAAAAAACTTCAAAAAACTTATTATGATAAAATATATTATAATTGCCTTAATTCTTATATTGATTATTGTGACACAGAATTTTGCTTAAATTAAAAAACTAAAAGGAGAATAAAATGTTTGGAATAAACAAGCAGATCAAAGAAATGAAGGATGATCCTAAAAAATCTTTGGATAAAGCAGATAAAGTCCTGAATAAAGGAGCAATGGGATTTATGACTAAAACTTTTATGGGAAAAGATTTCACTGATAAAATGAATG
>JBBRMY010000089.1:0-10857 GCA_038230595.1 Ignavibacteria bacterium | reverse complement strand
TTTTATCATCCGAGATCTTCCAGTGTGTTGCAAGCCATGGAGTGAATTCTTCTGTTACAGGATCCTGATTTAAAAGTCTTTCATACATCATATTCTGAGCCATTCTTGTATAGTACGAATTTTCGTCTTTCCCGTAAGCTCTTAATGACGCCGGAAAATCAGGAATTGACCAGGTAATATTACCACCCTTAGTAGCTTTTGAATCTCCGTAAGTATTATAGTCAGCAGCAGTCTTCCACCCATCTCCGGTAAAACCGGTACCGCCCAGTTCAGCTGAAACTGAAGGATCAGCTCCGGCAGGAGTATCAAATTTCTTTATAGAGATAGGCTTAGTGTCTAAGGTCTTTTTTTGCTTTGTTTCTTTTCCGCCGCAACCGTTCAGCTGTGTAAAGCCGAAAAGAATGGCGATTATAAAAATTGAATATTTAATAAGGGGAAGGTTTAACTTTCGACTCATAACATACAGTTTTAATTTAAGAATATTGTTTAAATATATAAAACTAAGCTAAAAGTTAATAGTTTTTTCGCATTCCATCTTGAAATATTGAGCCATTTTTCCATTCTGTATTATTTCTATTGGGTTTATTTCCTATATTCTTTAAAATTTTAACATTCCAAAATAAATTCTATTATGCGAAGAGATATTCAAAAATGGCATAGTCCAAATCTTAATAAGGAAATGGAGATCGTTGCCTACGGTGATTACGGATTTGCCCTGTTGATGTTTCCTACTGCTGCCGCTGATTACCTTGAATATGAAAGATTTCAGCTGATCGATTCAATAAAGCCTTTTATTGAAAGCGGTAAAATGAAGGTCTACTCTATTAACAGTATAAACAGCGAGAGCTGGCTGAATGAAGAAATGCATCCTTCCGAAAAAGCCATAAGGCATCAGCAGTATAATGAATATATTTTTGAAGAAGTAATTCCCTTCATAAAAGATGATTGCAAAGGTGAAGTTGATATAGTAACAACAGGTGCGTCTCTCGGCGCTCTGCATTGCGCAAATGTGTTCTTTAAAAGACCTGATCTGTTCAAAGGAACGATCGCAATGAGCGGATCATATTCACTGACATCTTACAGCAAAGGTTATTTTGATGATAACACTTACTTTAACTCGCCGGTTGAATATATGGCGAACCTGCAGGATGAGAAAATACTTGCAGAGCTAAAAGACAATAAAAAAATAATTATTACTTCAGGACAGGGAAATTACGAAGCGCCGGAAAGATCACGAGAGTTCTCAAATATATTGCTTAACAAGCATATTCCACATGAGCTCGATCTCTGGGGATATGATATGCCGCATGACTGGCCGACCTGGAGAAAAATGCTGCCTTACTTTATAGAAACCCGTTTCTAAAATTTATATTCAAATATATTGAAGGTTTGCTTATGCTCGGCTGAGTGTGTTCCTTACGTAAAGACGGGTGGTCTTGCCGATATAACAGGTTCGCTTCCAAAATCCCTTGAACATCTCGGTTGTGAAGTTAAGGTTTTTATTCCGCTCTATAATACGATAGGTACTATCTTTCACGGATTGCTCAAAAATAATGAGTTCGAAGATATTCAGGTACAGATCGGAGATGCAGTTCATACATTTAATATCTGGGAGGGAGAGCTGCCCGATTCAGATGTTAATGTTTACTTCATAGATTGCCCGCATTATTTTCACAGAGGTAAGCCTTATACCGATGACAAAGATGAAGATGAAAGATTTATTTTCTTTCAGCTTGCTATACTTGAAACTCTGCAGAGATTTAAATGGTCACCTGATATTCTTCATAGCAATGACTGGCAGACATCCCTGCTCCCAGTATATTTAAAAACAACTTTTGCTTGGGATGAACTTTTCAAATTTACTACTTCTATACTTACCATTCATAACATAGGTTACCAGGGAAGATTCTCAAAAAATTCTATTCATTCAGCCGGACTTCCTTATGATGATTTTTATCCGGAAGGTCCTTTCGAGCTTGACGGTGCATTCAGCTTTTTAAAAGCAGGAATACTTTATGCAGACGTTGTAACTGCAGTCAGCCCGACTTATTCGAAAGAGATACAGACTTCTGAATATGGAGCCGGACTTGAAGGAGTACTTGCTACAAGGAAAAATGATCTGTATGGAATTCTAAACGGAATAGATACAACGATCTGGAATCCTGAAACTGATGAAAAGATACCATACAATTATTCAGAGAAAAAAATAAAAAATAAATATAAGATAAGAGCTGAGCTTGTAAAAGAAGCAGGCTTTAAGGATCTTAATATTCCTATTATAGGAATTGTGTCCCGCCTTGCAGGTCAAAAAGGTTTTGAGCTTATACAGCCGATCATAACTGAGCTTCTGAATATTCCTGTTAACATGATAGTTCTTGGCTCAGGGGATAAAAAATTAGAAAAATTTTTCGAGCTTGCAGCAGAAAGCTTTAAAGGAAAATTCATTGAGTATATAGGATTTAATGATGAGCTTGCACACCTTATTACTGCCGGAGCTGATATGTTCTTAATGCCTTCGCTATATGAGCCATGCGGTCTAAATCAAATGTATAGTCTTGTATATGGGACTGTTCCCATAGTAAGAAAAACAGGTGGACTTGCAGATACTGTGAAAGATTTTCATGAGTTTGGTGAAGAAGGAACAGGCTTTACTTTTATTGACCCGACCCCTGAAGCACTGTATCTTACAGTCCGAAGAGCTGTTGATATATATTACGACAGGAATAAATGGAGCGCTATAATGAAAAGAGGGATGAAAGAAGATTTTTCATGGAATCATTCAGCGAAAGAGTATGTAGAGCTGTACAAGAAATATGTAAAGCGAAAAGAGTTTTAGAAATATCATTATATAAATTGTACGGACAGGTTGAGACCTGTCCATATTAAAGAATTAATTTAAATCGTAAACACCTGCTCCCTAAATGGAATATCTACATTCTTAAATCCCATACCTTTCAGCGAACTGCTAAATGGCTCCATCTGGTCTATCTCCCCGTGAACTAAATAAATATTCTGCAGCTTCTCTCTGTTAAACTTATCAAAATACCAATGTAATTCATCCTTGTCAGCGTGCGCGGAGAACGAATTAAGAATTCTTATCTGCGCATTCACATTATGCTCTTCTCCGTAAATATTAACTACAGCATTTTCAACAGATGCGCTTTCTATCAGTCTTCTTCCTAAAGTATTTTCAGCCATATATCCGACTATAAGGATCGTAGCTTTAGGGTCTTCGATATTATTTGAGAGATGGTGTAGTATCCTTCCGGCCTCGCACATTCCCGATGCAGAAATTATCACACAAGGTCCGGGAATATCATTAAGCTTTTTCGATTCTTCAACCTTTGAAATATAAGAAAGATTGGGAAGATCAAAAACTTTCACTCCGCTTGCAATAAGATCGCTTATCTCCCTGTCATAACATTCCGGATGAAGCTTGAAGATAGCAGTCGCACTTGTTGAAAGCGGACTATCAACAAAGATTGGGATTACCGGAATAGCTTTTTTTGCAAAGAGCTTGGACATTGCATAAACTATTTCCTGAGTTCTTCCAACGCTGAACGCAGGTATAAGTATTTTTCCTCCGCGTGTTATTGCCTCGTTCATTACAACAGCAAGCTGGTCGTCCATCACTTCCGCTTTATCATGCACTCTGTTTCCGTATGTTGATTCACTTATTAGAAAATCAACATCTCCTATAAAATCAGGATCTCTGAGTATAGGAAGATTTGGTCTTCCGAGATCTCCTGTGAAAGCAAATCTTATTTTTCTGCTTCCTTCATTTATATCAAGTACAACCAGAGCTGAACCTAAAATATGTCCGGCATCATAATATGTTACTCCGACATTATTCCCAAGACCGTCCGGATAAATAGTTTGATTATAACCGGCTGTGCGGAATTTTGTCAAAGTATTTATTGCATCAGTCTGGGTGTATAATGGCTTAAAAGAAGGAAGATTTTTTTTCGCTCGTTTTTTATTCGTGTACTTTGTATCGCTTTCCTGAATATGCGCGCTGTCCTGCAGCATAATTGAGCATAGATCCTTTGTAGCTGCAGTAGAATAAATTGCTCCCGTAAATCCCTTTGCAGTTAAAGAAGGCAGATTTCCTGAGTGATCAATGTGAGCATGTGAAAGAACTACGCAATGCAGCTCCTTCGGATCAAACGGAAAGCTTTTGTTTATATCATATGCATCTTCTCTTTTTCCCTGGTAAAGTCCGCAGTCAAGAAGAATTTTTTTACCGTTAATAGTTAGTAAGTGCTGTGATCCTGTCACTGTTCTGTCAGCGCCGCAAAATTTTATTTCCATCTTAGGTTTTGTTAAATTTATGCTTAGTTACGTAAGGATTGCCTTTTATAAAATATCTGTATTCAAATTCAGTTCCGATAGTAAGTCCTATTCTTTTTGAAATAGCTATATCAAACTTTGGCTTTGAAGCCGGTTTCTGCAATGAGATCTCTGATGCAAATATCGGATCTCCGTTTATACTTTTATCTATATCAAATGCCATACAGAATTTAGAAGGACCGTTTGTCAGATCATGCGGCTTTACTTTTTCCCCTCTGAAATGCTGCATGATATCTGTCCCCTCTATCGGTTCAACACCTCTGATCAGTACTGCAGCTCCAACACCTTTCTTTTCAGTGGTAATATTGAAGCAAAAATAATTTCCATAAATAAAATAAACATAAATATGTCCCGGTGGACCATATAATATTTTATTTCTTTCAGTTATTCTGCCGAATGCATGGCATGCAGGATCATGATCTCCGTGATATGCTTCAGTCTCAACAATTATCCCCGATAAAAGTCCTTCACTGGTTTTCTTTTCAATCTTCATTCCAAGAAGCTCAGTTGCAATAGTAAATGTATCCTTTTTAAAGAACGATATTGGTACCGGTTTATATATTCGAATCAATTGCTTTACTTTACTTCCAATAGTTCAACATCAAATAAGAGAAAAGTGTTACCTTGTATTTTTGCGCCGGATCCTTCGGGACCATATCCCAGATCAGGGGGAATGATCAGTTTTCGCTTCCCACCGGGCTTCATTCCGAGAATTCCTTCGTTGAGTCCTTTTATGATTACATCGCTTCCTACTTTAAATTCCAGGGGAATTCCAGTTTTGTAAGTATTGTCAAATTCTTTTCCGCCTGGCAACGTGCCGATATAATTAATGATCACAGTGTTTCCTTTAAAAGCAGAAGTACCGGTACCTTCTATTACTTCAGTATATTTTAATCCTGTAACTGTGATCTTGGTTTTATCATTTGAGCATCCGCAAAATATTATACTTATAAAGATAAAATTTGCAAATAATGCAAATATGTAGAAATTTTGCTTATTATTCATTAAAAGAAGATAAATAATAGAATTCTAAATATTAAGTAATTAAAAAATTTCGGGATTATCTGATTAATGCCGAACCGAACCGGAATGAAGCCTTCTACTCTCTTAATCCCTTGAAAAATTCAATATTTTGTATTAATTTATAATTATTACAAGTGGGTCTGAAACCCACTTTTTTTTTATACTGAATGGAAATAATAGAAATTATTGAAAATTATTTTCAAAACTCCTCATACAATATCGTAGAGATCGTTACCAAAGGCGAAAGATCCAATAAAATTATTGAAGTTTACGTTGATAAAGAAGGCTCGCTTGATATTGAAGACCTTGTAGAAATAAACCGTGATCTGAATAAGTTATCTGAAGAAGCAGAAGATATCAGGCATATTTCAAAGCTTGTTGTGTCTTCTCCCGGAACAGACAGGCCTCTGAAATTTTTCTGGCAGCTAAACAAGCATCTTAACAGGAATTTTGAAGTAAAGCCTCTTTCAGGCGAGCCTTTTGAAGGCAAGCTAATGGAAATTGGCGGAAACCAGATGCTTTCATTTGAATGCATAGTCAAAGAAAAAAACAAAAAAGTAATAGTTAATAAAGAAGTCCGTTTCAGTGATATCGAAGGGCTTAAAGTTAAAATAAGTTTTAAATAAAAAGTTTAAATAATTAATCTGTAAAATGAGATCAGAGATAGTAGATGCATTTTCGCAAATGGCTAAGGAAAAAAATATTGACCGTGATATTTTAGCCAGTGTTCTTAAGGATTCTTTCACTAAGATGATGGAAAAGAAGTATGGCCAGACCGCTAACTTCGAAGTAATAGTTAATATGGAAAAAGGCGATATAGAAATTTTTCTTTATAAAACTGTTGTTGACGAAGTTGAAGATCCTGCGCTGCAGATAGATAAGGAAACTGCTTCTGAAAAATCAGGTGAAGATATGGAAGCAGGTGATGATTATGTTGAGGAAATACCTATAGATTTCTTCGGTAGAAGAAATGTAATTAACCTTAAGCAGAATCTGAATCAGAAGATCAAAGAGATAGAAAAGGAAATGACATATAACTACTACAAAGATCTTGTTGGTGAAGTTATTGTCGGAGAGATCTATCAGATAAAGCCGCATTCAATTCTTTTGATCCATAACAGTAATGAAATTATTTTTCCAAAGAGTGAGCAGATCCCAAAGGAAAGATATAAAAAAGGCGATAATATCAGAGCGATCGTTAAGAGTGTTGAGAAAAAACCAAACGGTCTTCCTGTTATTATTGTCTCAAGAGCAGATGAGCAATTCTTATATAAATTGTTTGAACTTGAAATACCGGAAATTTATGACGGTATCATTGAAGTAAAATGCATTGCAAGAGATGCAGGCGAAAGAGCAAAGATCGCAGTAATCTCTAACGATGACAGAATTGATGCAGTTGGCGCGTGTGTTGGAATGAAAGGTATTAGAATTCACTCGATAGTAAGAGAGCTCAGCAATGAAAATATTGACGTTATTAATTACACAGATGATCCTGCTCTTTTTATTTCAAGAGCGCTTTCTCCTGCTAAATTAACCGATATCTGGCTCGATAATCAGGATAAGATCGCAAAGATTTATTCAGATGAAGATCAGATCAGATTAATTATCGGTAAGAGCGGACAGAATATTAAATTAGCTTCCAAGCTTACTGGTTATCAGATCGATGTTGTAAGACAGGGTGAAGAAGAGGAAGAAACTGCTGATGAGGAATCAACCGAAGAGAATTCAAAAGGATCAAATGAAGAAGCGACAATCGAAAATTTAGAAATAGTAACATCTGAAAGTAAAGAGGGTGAAGCTTCTTCCGAGGATGTTAAAGAGGATGTAAAAGAAGAAGATAAGAAGTAAAAACTTTAGAAATCAAATTATTAAATGCCAAATACCGAAATAAAAGCTAAGAAGCAAAAAGTTATATCACTCATCAAAGAGATTAATATCTCTAAGGAAGATCTTATTAGTTATCTTTCTACGGTAGGAGTGGATCATGTCTCCATCAATACATCGCTTGATGCAGATGTAGTGGATAAGGTACATTCGCATTTTAAAAAAGAGATTGAAAAAGAAGATAAAAGATTAAAAAAATCAGTTGATTTCGTTAAGAAGTTTGATATTGATTTCGAAGAAGTAAATCAGAAGCTCGAGAAAGAACAGGAAGAGCTTGACAGAAAAGAAGAAGAGAAGGCAAGAAATGAAGAAGCAGAGCTTCTAAGAAAAAGAATTGAAGAAGAGAATAGATCTAAAGAAGACGAGCGCGCTAAGCAGGAAAAGAAAGCATATGAAGAAAGATCCAAGACACTTGAAGAACAGGAAAAAACAAGAGTAACAGAAGCTAAGGAAAAAGCAAAAACCAGAAGATTAGCAAAAGAGAAAGCTGCAGAAGACGCAGACCCTACAAAAAAATCTTCTGATAAAGTAAATGATACAGATACAAAGACAGATGATCCAAAAAAAGATACAAAGACAGATTATCCATTAGCTGCACCACGAACCGATAACAAAAGCACAACTCCGAGACCAAAATTTGTTCCGGGTCAGAACAGACCTACAGGCACTGCCGGAAGTACAGAGAGACCTCCGTTTAAAAAGCCATATGAAAAGCCTCCGTTCGAAAGAAGAACAGATGGTACAAGACCTCCTGCAACAGGAACAGGATCAACTGCTCCGGGTGGTTATAAAAAACCGGGTTCAGGCGGTACATTTAAAAAAGTTTCTATAGCAGATCTTAAAGATAAAAGAAGACCTAGTACTTACAGTCCTGATGATAAGAGCGCCCCTCCAAGACCTCCTGTAGCAGGTGGTCCGAAAAGACCGTTCACACCTTCTTCAGATGCAAGCAAGACTAAGTTCGAAGAAGAAAGAAGATTTAAGGAAAAGAAGGATCGTGATAAAAAGAAATTTGAGCTTGAAGCAGAAAGAAAAAGAAAAGCTAATGCTTTAAGAAATCAGAAAAAAGATATTACTCAGAAAGAAATTGATGAGGCTATCAGAGATACATTTGCAAAGATAGATGATGATGCTGGGTCTTCCGCAAGAAGCCAGGCAAGAAAAAGAAAGAAGAAGGAAAGAGCTGAAGAAGAAGAAAAGATCCAGGCTTTAGCTGATTCACAAAAAAATGTAATTAAAGTTACCGAATATCTTTCTACATCTGAGCTTGCGAATCTGATGAACATGGAAGCAACTGAGCTTATTAAAGCCTGCTTCAAATTAGGCATGATGGTATCGATAAATCAGAGACTTGAAAAAGATCTTATCGTACTTTTAGCTGAAGAATTTGGATACAAGATCGAGTTCATTACAGAATACGAAGAAGATATTTTAGAAGATACTCCGGATGCACCTGAAACATTGAAGCACAGAGCGCCGGTAGTAACTATCATGGGACACGTTGATCACGGTAAGACATCTCTTCTTGATTATATAAGAAAAGCAAACGTTGTAGCCGGTGAAGCCGGTGGTATTACCCAGCATATCGGAGCTTATAAAGTTAAGCTTGATTCGGGAAAAGAAATTGCATTCCTTGACACTCCGGGTCACGAAGCTTTTACAGCTATGAGAGCCCGCGGAGGACAGGCAGCAGATATAGTTGTGCTTGTTGTCGCAGCTGATGACAGCGTTATGCCGCAGACAGTTGAAGCTATTAATCACGCGCTTGCTGCTAATGTTCCAATCATCGTTGCAATAAATAAAGTTGATAAGCCTGAAGCTAATCCGGAAAGGATAAAGCAGCAGCTTGCAGATAAAAATATACTTGTAGAAGAATGGGGCGGTAAATATCAGTCAGTCGAGATCTCTGCAAAGCACGGAAAAAATATTGACGGTCTTTTAGAAAAAATATTGCTTGAAGCTGAAGTACTTGATCTGAAAGCAAATCCTGATACTCAGGCAAGAGCAGTTGTTATTGAAGCAAGACTTGATAAAGGAAAAGGTTCAGTTGCAACAATTCTTGTTCAAAAGGGAATTCTTAATATCGGTGATACATTTGTAGCCGGTGTTTTCAGCGGTAAAGTTAAGGCAATGTATGATGAAAGAGAGCATAAGCTTGAGCATGCAGGACCTTCAACTCCCGTTCAGGTTCTTGGATTTGACGGAGTACCGCAGGCAGGTGATTCATTCATAGTTCTTGATTCTGACAGAGATGCAAAAGCTATCTCACTGAAAAGGCAGCAGCTCAAGAGAGAGCAGGATTTCAGACAGGTCAGGTTCATTACTCTTGATGATATTTCAAAGCAAATCCAGGAAGGAAAGCAGGTTGAGCTTAAGATCATTCTGAAAGCAGACTTTGACGGATCGGCAGAAGCGCTTGCAGATTCACTTCAAAAGCTTACAACTCCGGAAGCCAGAGTTATTGTTATTCATAAAGCTATCGGACAGATCACTGAATCAGACGTATTGCTTGCAGAAGCATCGAATGCTATCATTATCGGATTCAATGTAAGACCAAACCTGAATGCAAGAAAGCTTGCTGAAAAGAATGCAGTTGATGTTAGATTATACAGTATTATCTACAACGTAATAGAAGAAGTTAAGACTGCTCTTGAAGGTATGCTTGAGCCTGAACTTTCAGAAGAAGTTACATGCACAGTTGAGGTCAGAGATGTTTTCAAAGTGCCGAAGATCGGTAATATTGCAGGATGTTTTGTTCAGGATGGAAAAATTACGAGAGCAACGAAGATCCGCTTGTTAAGGGATGGACTTGTTATATTCAGCGGAAACGTTGCTTCTTTGAAGCGTCATAAAGATGATGCAAAAGAAGTTGATGCAGGATACGAATGCGGTATCGGACTTGAGAATTTCAACGATATTAAAGTTGGAGATATAATCGAAGGATACAAAATTGTCGAAACAAAGCGTAAGCTTTCTTCCGAAGTAAAATAAATTTGTCATTAATGTGATAAATAAAATTCACATGTAGGGGCGGGGCTTGCCTCCGCCCAGTTTTGTCATTCCTGCGCAAGCAGGAATCCCGAACTTCCGCGAAGCGGCGATAAAATAAAATCTTTAACAAAAACCCCTTCCTTTACCGGAAGGGGTTTTTGATTAACACAAAAAAGAAACACCATGTCAGTAAGAACAGAAAAAGTAGGGGAAGAAATAAAGCATCAGCTTAATATTGCGATGTCCAAAGACCTGAGTGAAATGGAACTTGGACTTGTAACAATATCAAAAGTTCTTGTCTCTCCCGATCTGAAAATAGCAAAAGTTTATATCAGTTTTCTTGGTAACAAAGAACCTGCTGCTGATTGCATTAAACAAATTAATATCCGTAAAAAGCATATACGATGGCTGCTGGGACAAAAGTTAACAATTAGATATACTCCTGACCTTGTTTTCTTTCATGATGATACAATTGAATATTCAGACAAGATGAATAAGCTTTTAAAAGAGATCCACGACAAAGATGAGCAAAATAAAATTGAGAACCTGAAGCTGAAAAACGAAATGGGATTTGATACTGAAGAGTATAATTCCAAAATAAGTAAGCCG
>JBBRMY010000088.1:0-10867 GCA_038230595.1 Ignavibacteria bacterium | reverse complement strand
GGATATTATTGACAATGCAGTCAACTCAAAGGACCACACAACCCTTGTTGCAGCAGTAAAAGCAGCCGGACTTGTTGAGGTGCTGAAAGGCAAAGGACCATTCACTGTATTCGCACCGGTTAACAGCGCATTCATGATGCTTCCTGCTGGTACTGTAGAAACTCTGTTAAAAACAGAAAATAAAGATATGCTTACAAAGATTTTAACTTTCCATGTAGTATCAGGAAATTATTCATCAGATAAATTAATGAAGATGATCCATAAAAATGGAGGAAAAGCAATGCTTCCTACAGTACAGGGCGGAATGCTTACTTTTATGATGAACGGTAAGAAAAATATAACTGTAATGGATGAAAAAGGAAATTCTGCTAACATTTCTGTTTATGATGTAATGCAGTCAAACGGAGTTATCCATGTTATCGATAAAGTTTTAATGCCGATGTAATAAGATAGTAACATCGTTCTTTCAAAATAAAAATGCTTACGGAGTCAGCCCCGTAAGCATTTTTTTGTTTTATACAATGAAAGTTAAGCGAAAATTCACACCACATTTTACACCCCTTCCTGTTAAAAGATTTTTTTATTTTATAAAAATCCATACATACACCTTTCCGGATCAATCAGTGAATTTTTATAGTATACTGGAGTGTGCATCAATGAGAGGTCATACTGCAATTGGTTATCGTAAAAATAAGTATGCCTTTGATTCTTCAAAAGCATATGGTATAGTCATTAATCCCAATAAATCTGAAATGATAAATTTTGAAGAGAAGGATAAGATAATAGTTCTTGCTGAAAATTAAAAAACCTGATGCAAAACATGCTATCAGGTTTTATTAATTACCAAAATATTTTTAAGATTACTTTATCAGCAGCATCTTTTTAGTATCCGTATAATTGTTTGAAGTGAGCTTATAAAAATATGTACCGCTTGGAAGGTTGCTGCCATTAAAGCTTCTGGTATATTGTCTTGCTTCCATAATTCCATCCTGAAGACTGGCAACTTCTTTTCCAAAAATGTCATAGATCTTTATACCTACAAATCCTTTTATCGGTACATCAAAATTTATTTTTGTTTCCGGATTGAATGGATTCGGATAATTCTGAGAAAGCTTATACTCAGCCGGGATCAATTCATTATTCGGTCCAACTCCTGTGATAAGTGAAATACTTAATACGGAATGTATTTCTCTTCCGTTTGGCGGTATTCCTCTTTGTCCATGAAGCAGATCAAAAAATCCAACACCAACAAGTGAAACGTGTGTAAGGGTAGTTTGAAAGCTGGGAATAGGATTATAAGTTGCAACAAACCAGTCCCGAAGGGTTTTGAACTGTTGATATCGGGATGTATGATTTATATTAGGACAAGTATAATCACATATCTCTGCTATCATAGTATCAAGATGATTCATAGACATAAACCCTAAATGAATATCCTGATCATTTTCCAGTTTATTAAAAATAAGATAACCTTCTATGCGGTATACAGTAGTTTCAGTTGATTGCCTTGGAGGCCAATTAAGAATATCAACGGGAGGTGGAATAGTTTTCTGAAATGCTATGGTTGAATAAACAATATTGTTAAAATTTATCATAGTAGTATCAGGGTCAGTAAAAACCTTTACAGCCCATCTTTCAACTCCGCAAGCAAGTTCATTTTCTTCTGCTTCTCCGTCATATTGACAGAAAGCCATTTTAGGTAAAACAAAAATTACAATAAACGCAAAAACAACCATTAATCTGCTCATTTGATCATTATTTCAACTTTATGGGAATTATAAATATAGGTGAATTATCTAACAATAAAACTGTGAATATTGTAAATAATTGTAGGGGGATTAATTGAATATCCCGTCGGATTCGGATAATTTTGAGAAATCCTGTACTTATAAGATCGTGAATCCGGAAGAAACAACCGATACTTATTTAGCTTTTTTTCTGGACTCTAATTGTTCCTGACGAAGCTTAATAAGATCAATTTTTGAACAATCTTGAATAAGTTCCTTTATTATATTTAAAGGTATTTCATCTTCAGACTTAAAGTTAATACAACCTTTCTGAATTTTTGCTTTGCTTAGCATTTGAGAATATTTTTTATGAAGTATCTCAGAGCCGTAAATTGGTAAGCAATGTAAAGACATATAATCTTTATTACCCGCAAGACCGTACTTAAACGATCCGGGACACTTATAAATTATCATTTCTTTACCCATCATTTTACCGATCTCCGCTTTAACGCTTTTATCTTCGGTTAAAATTATCTTATTAATTTTAGTCAGAAGATCTTTCCTTTCGGAACTCAGACTGTTTAAAAAATCTTTTACCTCCATTATTTCTCCTTTTAGTTTTTTTTACTTTAGAAAATTGATCACATTAAAATCCTACCGATAACTATTTTTCTTGAATCAGCTTTTTGATATTTACTGCTTACTTCCGTGCTCCAGCAGTAACCGGAGATCTCACCTGAGTCATCTGTATAAATCCTAAAATACCCGGTTCCTAATCCGGTACTAAATTTTTTATTCCCGGCATATCGTGAATCCGAAAAGCCATGAGGATGTGCACTTTCATCTATTACTTTTACCTTCCATTGCTTGGTCCCTGAAATTACAGGTTTAGAATCTTCAATCAGTACAGGTGTTTCACTTATAACCATCACATGTCCTGTATTATCCATCAGCTTTGGAAATTTAATAGCTATTATATCACCGGTCAATGCATCATTGATATTTGTAATTTTCTTAAACTTATTTTCTTTTATTATCTGATCATAAAAATCTTTCGCATGAGTTTTATTCTTTGTATTAAACCATTTATTGAGTTCTGCCTGATCAATTCCATAAGTTTTTTTTATTAAATCACTTAAGAAACTGCTGCAAGTAGCTCTGCATTCATACTTCTCTGCCCCGTCAATACCTGCCCAAGTAACAATCGGAGTATTGTGAAAATAACTTGTATTATCAGAGGTAACATTTCTTTGAAGAAGATCTGCCCAATACAATATTCCCTTGCTCTGACTGAACAAAACAGATGAATACAAAACAAAAAACAGAATAAATAATTTTTTTGTCAACTTTGGATACCTTATTTAACTCTCTTTTATTTCTTCTTTATATTGAAGCTGATAGAGCTTGAAGTACAATCCTCTTTTTTCAAGGAGCTCGTTATGGGATCCCATTTCTTTTATCTCCCCTTTATGCATAACAATAATTTTATCGCATTTCTGGATGGTAGATAAACGGTGAGCGATAATGATTGAAGTTCTTCCTTCAATCAGGTTTTTAATTGCATTCTGAATTAAAATTTCTGTGGAAGTATCTACACTTGATGTGGCTTCGTCCAGTATCAGAACTTTCGGATCATAGGCGAGGGCACGGGCAAAAGATATTAGCTGTCTCTGACCTGAAGATAGTATTGTTCCTCTTTCATTAAGAATATGCTCTATTCCCATAGGCAGTTCATCAATGAATAATCTTAAACCCGTTGTATCGATTGCATTATTTATTCTTGATTCATCAATATTATCTATATCAAGCTTTATATTATTTTTAATGCTTCCTGAAAAAAGAAAGACATCCTGCAGCACTACTGCAATATTCATTCTTATCTCCGACTGGCTAAGATCTCTTATATCTATTCCATCTAATAAAATTGAACCTTTTTTTACATCATAGAATCTGGAAATTAAATTTATTATTGTAGTCTTTCCTGCCCCTGTAGCCCCAACAAATGCGACTTTATCCCCGGGATTTATTTTAAAGGAAACATCTTTTAGAACATAGTCTTCATTTTTATATGCGAACCAGACATTCTTAAATTCGATCTCACCTTTTACATTCCCAAGCTTTATCGGAGTTTCCTTATCTGTTATCAAGGGATCTTCATCCATTAGATTAAAAACTCTCTCACTTGATGCCATCGCTGTCTGTAGTATATTATATTTTTCTGAAAGGTCTCTTATAGGTCTGAAAAACATTTCTGAATACTGAATGAATGATATCAGAACTCCGAGTGAAATATAATTACTTATAACCTGTCCGCCGCCATACCAGATTATAAGACCTGCTGAAACTGCAAGGAACATTTCAACTATAGGGAAGAATACTGCATAATAGAAAATACTTCTGTTATTTTCGTTCGTATGCTCACGGTTAATTTCCTCAAACTCATCGATAGTTTTTTTCTCTTTAGCAAAAAGCTGAACGATAGAAATCCCGGATATATGCTCCTGAATATATGAGTTAAGCCTGGCAACAAGTAATCTGATCTTTGTATAAGAAACACGAACTTTTTTTCTAAAAATAATTGTAGCCCAGATGAGCAGAGGAACAATAGATAAAGTTACCAGAGTAAGCTGAACATCCAGAGTGAACATAAAATAAACGATCCAGAACAGCATGAAAATATCCCCGAATGCCGTAACGATCCCGGAAGAAAAGACATCAAACAATACTTCAACATCACTTGTAACCCTAGTTATCAGCCTGCCTACAGGATTGGCGTCGTAGAACTTTAAGCTAAGCTTTTGAAGATGCGAGAAAACTTTGATCCGAAGGTCATAGATTATATTCTGGCCTATCCAATTAGTAAGATAAGTCATGCCATACTGCAAAAATCCCTGAAGAATTATAGTAGCTAAGATAATGAGAACAGTTGACTCAAGACCTCCGACATCTTTGTGCGCAATTTTATCATCAATTGCTATTGGTGTCAGCCTTGGACGAACTGCTGCCAGAGCGGCTATAGCAATAGTCAGAAATATTGCAAGAACGATCCACTTTTTATAAGGAATAAAATACTTAACTAATCTCCGCATAATTTTCGGATCATAGCCTTTCATTATTGCCTCATGGCCGTGCTTTTGCTTCTCTGAATCTTTTTTTATTTCTTTAGCCAAAAATTAATATAAAATTTGTTTATTCATTTATGATCTCTTCTTCCAGTAATTGCTTCTGATACAGGTCGTAATAAATTCCGCCTTTAACAAGCAGCTCATTGTGAGTGCCTTCTTCTTTTATAATTGAATCGGAGATAACAATTATATTATTAGCATTCTGGATAGATGATATCCTGTGTGAAATTATTATACTCGTTCTGTTAGCCATTATTTTCTTCAGCTCAGTAAGGATCTCTTCTTCTGTATGAGTATCAACTGCTGATAATGAATCATCCAGTATAAGGATCTTTGGTTTTTTATAAATAGCTCTCGCAAGTGAAGTTCTTTGCTTTTGTCCGCCTGACAATGTTATACCTCTTTCACCAACTATTGTCTGAAATTTGTTCGGGAAATCATCAACATCCTTATATAATGATGCTGACTTAGCAGCGCTGACTACCTCATCATAATCTATATAATCTTTTGAATATGAAATATTTTTTTCTATAGTTGTTGAAAACAGAAATGAATCCTGAGGAACTATGCCTATGGAATTCCTTAAAATATTAAGAGGGATGCGCTTATTACTGAATCCATCAATTAAAATATCTCCGTCTGTTATATTATAAACTCGTGGGAGTAGATTTATTAATGTAGTCTTGCCGGTGCCTGTTAGCCCTACAATACCGAGAGTTGTACCTTTATTTATCTTCAGACTAAAATTATTCAGAATAAATTTATCTGTTCCCGGATACTTAAATGAAACATTTCTGAACTCAATTTCTCCACCGATATCATCAGAACGGATCTTCCCGTCAGTATTTTCATCATCTCTGATGTCCGGATCAATATTAATAATATCATTTATCCTTTTCATGGAAGGAGCTGCACGCTGAATAAGATTTATTATCCATCCCATTGCTATCATAGGCCATGTAAGACTTCCGAGATACATCATGAATTTTGTAATATCACCGTAGCTCAGCTCGCCGCTGATGACTTTCATACCACCAAAATAGATCACTATGATAATTGAGATACCTGTTAAAAGCTGCATCATTGGGAAGGAAAAAGACTGTACCTTTGCAAGCATAAGATTCTTTCTGAAATATTCCTTTGAGATCTCCTTAAACTTTTCAATTTCCCTGTCTTCCCTTACAAAAGATTTTATTATTCTGATCCCGGCAATGTTCTCTTGAGTTCTGGTTGTTACATCGGCAAAAGATTCCTGAACCTTGAGAGATCTTGCATGGGTTAAACGTCCGACCTTAAAAACAAGATATGTTATAACCGGTAAGGGGAGCAGAGCAAAAAGAGTAAGCATCGGACTTACATAGATAAGAACTGTTACAGTAACAATTGTCCGGATGGTAGTCTGCATAGTGTACATAATGCCGGGACCGACAAAATTTCTGATAGCATTCAGATCATTTGTAGCAAGAGCCATCATGTTACCGGTAGTATTTGTATTATAAAAACTCCTTGGAAGATTCTGAAGATGTTCAAAAAAATCATGCCTCAGATCATTTTCAATTTCTCTTGAAGCCACAATAATTGTACGGCGGGTAAAGAACAAAAAAACAGAACCTATCAGGACAGCGCCTACAGAGATACAGAAATACCGGAACAGCACTGAAGAATCAGGATGATCTTTCAGAGCATCAATTGCATTGCCGACAAAATAAGGCAGCAATGTAAAAAAAAGAATATAAAAGATCACGCAGACAAAGCCCCACCAGAGCTTTGTCTTATATTTTTTTAAGTATGGTATTAATGGTTTAAAATCCTTCATCTGTCTAATTTATACCGGCTGAACTATACAAGATTTTTTCTTTTACGGATAATCCACTCTGAAAAAAGGAACAACATCATTAAAATAAGATAATAGCCGTTAAACTTTAATTCATTTCGCTTATAATATTCTACTTCTTTGTCGCGGTTTGCTTCAGAATATTTCTTTTGCTGATCATTAATAACTTTCAGCCTTTCTTCACCTATGTAACCTGTAAGATCTGAACCCCCTGTATTTATTGCAAGCTCTTTTAATTGTGATCTGTCAACTTTTGTTTCCCGGTATTCAAAATTATTATCATATACTACTCTCAATGAATCATTATCTCTTGCAGTTCCTCCCTCAAGCTCTGCATAGATCCTGAAATCATTAATGCCTTCCGGAAATTTCCTGGTGTATTCAAATCTATCAGAAGCTTTCTTATTCATAACAATATTTTCCGGAACTTCATTACCAATTCTTATTACAGCTCTTACTTTTGGATCATTTACATTAATTTTCTTAAGATCAAGCTTTGCTATGAACTTTAGCTCATTATAATTAAGTCTGTCTTCATCAACTGATATTTCCAGACCTTTCTGCTTGTCTTTTTTAACAATATTCTTGAGAGTATTTAAAAGCAGCTCCCCAAAAAAATTCTGCCTGTAATTGCCGGAAGGATTCAGCTTCCATTTATACAAGCCATGAAACAAAAAAGCTGCATTTCCTGAAGTTGAAGAATTATTTATTACCAGGGCGGGTGAGCCTGATTTGGAAGTAATATATGTAAAAGAATTAGAACGTGCATTACTGTAAGCCCTGTTCCTGAATACAGGATTAAATCCACTGATCTGTGAAATATCAGCTGTAAACCCTTCAGTTACTTTTCCAATACCTGAGAGACCTGTCTCTTCTTCAGTATTCGATGATGAGCTTAAATCAACGGGCAAAAAAGCCGAAAGTATTTTAAGCTTTTCATAATCAATATTCCGGGACTCCATGAATATCAACGAAGTCATTCCTTCTGAGAGTATATTCCTAATACTATTAATGAGGTTAATATCAGAGATAGCAGTAGGATATCCTAAAAGTATAATAGCATCTTTCTTTTCAAAATTAATATTTTCGCCTTCATAAAGCTCTCCTGGACTTTTCTGAGTGAAGAATTGCGGACGTATGTTTGATATCCTTGAAATTTCGTCTTTAACAAATACAAGATCAGATGATGGTCCTCCGGAAATAAAAAGCACATCAAATTTATTATCCAGAAATCCGATAACAAATTCTTTGGAATTATTAAGTACAGTGATTTCGCCGGGTTGCAATGAAACCTCAGCTCTGTATTTTATAAAGCCCTCTCTTGAGGAAGTGATAAAAAATTCTGCTTCATAATTCTCTTTTGAAGGATCCAGCAAAATACTTTTTTTCTCTATAATATTATTTTCGAGATAAAGAGATATTTCAGCATTGCCGGAATATCCAAACGACTTCAGCTGAATCTTTACTTGAGTTCTGCTGTCAACAAATGAAGTTCGGTTGAAATAAATGTCTGAAATAAGCACATCTTTTTTCTGAACTGTATCTCCGGTAAGGATAAAGTTAACGGGACACTGAAGCTTCAGAGCAGTAAGCAGAGCGTTCTTCCCATGATTAAACATTCCGTCAGAAACTATAGTTACAGTACCGGGAACAGCATCTTTCTCCTTAAGTAAGCTTTCAAAAGCATTATTTATTTCTGAAACATTTCTATTGAAAGCAGATAGGGAAGTATCAGAAACATTTCCGTCAAAATTCAGATGCTTTAATTTTTCGACAGGATAAGAGCGATTTAAAAAAGAAACATCTTTGTTTAATAATGAATACCTGCTTTCAATAAGTTCGCTTTTGGAATTATCTGTAAGAATAACAGGAAGAACTTCTACAGGTTCTTTTTTCAGATAAGAAACAAGCGGGGAAATAAAGAGAAGTAACAGAAAGAAAATAAAAAAGGTCCGAAGAGCTATAAGAGCATACTTCGAACCTTCAACTTTAGTATTCCGGTAATAAAAAAAAGCAATAAGAACCGAAACAACAAAAAATATAACTATATAAACAACCGGAAGGGGTTCATTAAAAGAAAAGTGCATAGCATTATCATTCCATTTTTGTCATCCCTTTTAACGTGGGGATCCATTGGGCATTAAACACATTAATATCTTATATCAACATAAATAGTTTGTTTTAGCTCTTCCATCCAGTTTGCAAAGGCTTTGTTCTCCTTATAGTTCTCGGCGATCTTTTTGATCCTTACATAATCCTGCTCAACCGTAAGGGCATGTGCATTAACTTTTTTAATTACCTTAACTATCTCATAACCATAATTCAGGTCATTTCCAACTTTTACCGGATTTGTAATATCACCTTCAGGAGTAATTTTAATTTCAGATACAATAATTGGATCCAGCTGATCACCGCTTAATATTCCGAGATATCCGTCCTTATCTTTTGATTCCTCATCCTGAGAATATTGCTTAACAGCTTCTATAAAGCTGATCTGATCTGCTCTTATCTTATCGCGAAGATCTTTCAAGAAAGTTATAGTCGACATATCTGATGATTCAAGCTTAGGAAATTTTATCAGAATATGCTGGACAGTAAAGTTATCGCCCTTCTTATCAAGCAATTTTATTATGTGATATCCATATTGTGTTTCTACAAGGTCACTGTATTGCCCGGGCTGAAGTGATAAAGCGGCTTCTTCAAATGGCTTTACAAATGATCCTTTCTTTGCACTTCCTAAATTTCCACCATTCAGAGCAGAAACAGAATCTTCAGAATTCCTTCCTGCAAGTAAAGAAAAATCAGCACCGCTTTTTAAGGTATCAAGTACGAGCTGTGCTCTGTCTTTTGCTAATTTCTTCTCAACATCAGAGACCTGTCTGTACAAAAATATATGCGAGACTTCATATTCATCAGGTGCATTTGGAATACTATCTTTATAATGAGTATAAAACTCTTTCAGTTCTTTATCGGATACTTTCAGTCCGCTTCCGAATTTCTGCCTTTTCATCTTATCAGCCTTAAGCTTCTTCTTAAGGTCTTCCTTTAGTAATAGCCTTATCTTAACAAGAGACATATTATAAACTTCTTCCATTCTTTGCTGTGAGCCAAGCTGCGCTTCAAGAGACTTTATTCTCTGATCCAGCTCCCTGTTTATCTCGTCCTCTGTAACTTCGACACTATCCTGCTCAGCTTTAGCTAAAATTATCTTATCGCTAAGCATGCTTTGAAAAACCTGCTGGGCGATCTGTGGATTTAACTGAGTCAGATTATTTTGCCTGGCATACAGCTGAAGCTGGTATTGAAAATCCGATTCAAGAATTATATCATTTCCAACAACTGCAAGTATCTTATCACCTTCCACAGGATTCTGTGACCTTGCAAATCTAGCGGAGAATAATGAAAGCAGGCAAAATATTAAAAGCGCAATTCTGTTTTTTATCATCGATCTAATTATCTTTATCTTATTTATACTATTTTTGAGTAAAATTGTTCTGAAAACTATTCTTTAAATGCTTTTTCAAGAATATTGTCATATATCTTTACCGGATATTTTTTTCTTAAGCCATCTACATATTCCTTTTCCATATCCTTGAATTTATTCTGCTGCAGTGTATTCGATATCTCTGATTTCACATCATCAAATGCTTTAGTCTTAACTTCATTGTTTTCAGTATATGAAAACTTGTCTTTGTTTGAATTGTAATAATTCTGCAACTCCGCATCTGTTATCTTGATCTTGCTCCATAGCTGATCCTGATCTATTTTAAAGCTGATAAGACCGCTTTGATATTCATTAAGAAGATCAACATAATCCTCATCTTTTTCAATTTTTTCTTTTTCAGCAACAATATTAAGCATTGGAATTTCAGCAGCTCCTGTTATAAGGCTATTCAAAGTAGAAGAATTTGCAAAAGAGTTTGCCATATCCTTATTCTTATTTGAATAATCCATTACATCTCCAATAGTAACTTTACCGCCATTATAAGTGGCAAGAACTTTCGCTTTATCATTTGCAAAAATGCTGTCTAGATTAAAAGTGCTAAACGTTTTAGTTGAATCAAACTTACTCATGAAATATTTTATAGCATCCGGATCGGATTTGTAATTAAGATCTTTCTGAGTTTTAGCCACATACTTATTATATTCATCCTTATATAGCTTTCCTCGATTATATTCGG
>JBBRMY010000087.1:0-11074 GCA_038230595.1 Ignavibacteria bacterium | reverse complement strand
CAATCCCCAGGCATTTACACTATAAATTTTAATGCATCTGATTATAATTTATCCAGCGGAATTTATTATTATTCTTTGTCAATTGATGAAAATATTAAAGAAACAAAAAAAATGCTAATTGTAAAATAAAGAAATTTTTACAAAATTTTGAATTTAATATAAGCTATTATGCTTTTAAATTTATATTTTGACAGAAGTTAAAGTTAAAGTTAAAGTTAAAGTTAAAGCATATTATATTAAAAGGTATTCTTTTTATAAAAATTAAAAATAAGGAAAATATAATGAAATATTTAATATTAGCAGTTTTCATATTTTTTGGTTCTTTTTCAGCAATTTCTCAACCTTCAGATACTGTAAAATGTTTTACAGATGTAAATAGTTTGCCAAGTCCTTTATACCTACCTACTAATACTTCAGGTGAAGGACAACATTTAAAAATTTTAATTATATATGTTACATTTCCAGATGATAATGAAGGATCTGCAACACCTTCATTTTCAAATATTTGGCCAAATCCTTATTTAGTTTCTCAAGGGACAAGACCAATTAATCCGTACACATCTGATGGTACACTTATTGATGCAAGTAAAGAATCAAATTCCACACCATTTATGAGAAGATATAGACAATATACATATTCTGATTTTTTCTGTCAAATGTCACAAGGTAGTATGGATGTTATTGGTGATGAAGTTTATTTTAAGTTGCCAGAACCATCATATCATTATCAAAACATTGGGTGGCATGCAAGTGATTTGAACGCTTATATATTGAATTATGTTCATGCTAATTTAGGAATAAATTTTGAAGATTATGATAATTGGTCGTTAGATAACAGTAACGGTACTTGGGAATTTAAACCAGATGGATTCCCAGAAATGATAGTTATACAATTTCGTAAAATACCTGGAGCGTATGAAAACTTTTATTGGTCTTCGCAAGGCGGGATTGGGGGAAAGTCTTCTTTACAAATTGGAAGTATAACTGTAGGAAATTCTACTATCAACGCTGGTTGTGGTATTACCGCTACACAAGGAATAAATAGTGCAACAAGAGTTATGATAGTTCCGGAACATGAAATCTGTCATTATATTTTTGGGTATTATTTTGATCATCATGGTTTTAATGGTGGACATACAAGCATTGGAATGATGGAAGAGGGGCATGGACTCTCAACATTCACAATGCTACCAATGGAAAGAAGTATGCCGGGTTTAGATTGGAGTACTCCTATTAATGTAAATTCTCAGAATTTACAAAATAGTTACACTTTAGGTGATTTTATTGCAACTGGAAATTGTCTTAAAGTAGTTATTCCGAATACAAATCCAGAAGAATATTTTTGGGTTTCCAATCATCAAAAAAGATCAGTATATGATGGGGTTTCAAGAGGAAGTAAAGAATGTACTGTTATAAATGGTTATCAACAGGATCCGTATTGTGACAAAGGTAAAGGACTTTATATTTTTTCTGAATCAGACAAAGATTGTCCAAATAATATACATGGATTTGGTGCTAATGGTTACAGACATTTTGCATTTGATTTAATAAGTGCCGAAGGCAAATTTGATTGGGAAACTGATAGGCAGGTAACTAACGTACCATATGGAATCGGTACAATTAATTTACAAAAAACTATTACTGGAAACAGAATAAGTGGGCAAAGTAAATTTAATAATCATTATTTGCAGGGCGGAAATGTTTGGTCTGCTCAGTTAATTAACGATAACATATGTTCAGATTCTCCTAATGATTATTTTGTAACGGGTGATTTTCATGGAACGGGCCAAATGGCATATAATATGGGCTATGATGAAATATTCAGCCCTTACAGCAATCCTGCATCTAACTCCTGTCAAAATCCTTCAACAAATTCAGGATTAACCTTCAAACTTTTAAGCCAGAATAGTCAGACAGGAACTATTTCTTTAAAGATTTATTATAATAATACTGCTGCATTATCAGCATTACCTCCTTCTAAACCGAAAAATTTAAAATGCACGAAAGAAATCGATGGCGATTTTTTTCATCCAAAAATCACATGGGATGCTAACATAGAACCTGATTTTGCAAATTCAAATGGTCATTATAAAGTTTACAGAGGAGCAAATTACAATTGTGACGTTGAACCATCTTACGGTATAGTTGCTACCTTAACTTATAATACAACTGAGTATATAGATGAATCAGTTTCATTATTTGATAAGCAGCAGGGTATTGGCAATTGTGGTAATGATCTTGTTACTTATTCATATAAGATATCTGCAATTGATGAAAATTATGATGAATCATTAAAATCTGAAAGAGCTTTAGTATCCGGGTATATGGAGCCTTGTTTAATAGAAGATCCTGGTTCAAGACCGGGTCATGGTTCAGATATAGAAACTCCAAAGAAATTCAATTTAGGTAATTATCCTAATCCATTTAACCCTGTAACAAATATTAGTTATTCATTGCCAAAATCTGGTTTAGTTTCAATAAAAGTGTATGATATGGTAGGTAGAATGGTAAAGGAGTTAGTTAATGAATATAAAGACATAGGAACTTACTCTGTAACTTTTGACGGATCGGATTTTGCAAGCGGTATTTATTTTTATAGAATACAAACGCGTGACTTCGTAAACACTAAGAGGATGGTGCTGGTGAAGTAAGAATAAAAGATTCAGTTGGTAAATTAAGCCCGTTATTTGAAAGGATTGCGGGCTTTTTTATTTTGTCTCAGGCTTTCAGCCTGAAGGGGGTTGTGGATTCTTTTACTTGGGGCGTTGCCCCAAGCTGGGATGTATCAGGCTTTCAGCCTGAGCGTGGAGACACTCAGGTCTGCCCCTACAAGCAGGTAAGGGAATTCAAAGGAAATTTATTAACAAAAAAAAACTCCGTGATAAAATTAATCACGGAGTTTAGAACAGATCAATAAATAAATTAATTATACGATGAAAGGATCAACAATTGATAAAACCTGACCCATCGTCAGAGGTTCATCGAAAGCCTCTGTTACTGCAGCAATTGATTGTCCGGTAGCAGCAGTCACATTTACACCAAGCTGAGTCTGGTTATCTTCACCTGCATAAATTGCAACAGGTAATGCACCTGCATCAGCAAATGTGATCCAGCCTTTCAGAGTTCTTAACTTTCTTACTTCAGCAGCATGCCTTGCTTCCACTGAATGTATTGACAATGCAGCTGTTAATACCGCAGCATTTGACTGTAAATTTCCTGCCTGACCTTTATATGCTCTTACTCCTGTATCTTCATATGCCTGAGCTAAAGCAAGAAATGTAGCATAGTTTGTAAATACATCTGCATATGGACCTGTACCTGAACCGTTACCTCCGGTAAAATCGAAAACAGGTGATGAAACAGGTGTTCCGCCTAAGCTGTTGATAGTGCTTATAAGTGTAGTAACGTGAGCACCTTCGTGATTTGATATCTGAGTGAAAATTGTTCGATCTGCAGCAGGTATCAAACCTGAAGCAAGAAGTCCCATTGAATAAAATTTAGACTCAAGATATTCCAGAGTTAATGCAAAATTCAGAACCTCAACTACTGTTGCTGAGCTATTTGCAAATGCATTCTTTGTAAGTGTAGCTGCTAATCCGAGAGGGATGGCTGCTAAAGCAACTTTCAATCCGGTACTTCCGGCACTTTTAAAAGCATCTCTTCTTGTGAACTGCTCTTCTTTTTTTGTTTCTTTATCTATTACGCTTATAATATTTTCTAAATTCATTTTTTTTCTCCTTTATGTTTATGGTAAACTTGAAGTTACAGCCACAGTGAAATATGGCGCGACTATTGGAATAACAACTGAAGGCTTTGCTGATTTTTCAAGTCCGTTTGAAGATGTAATCACATCATCACCAGCGAAATCTGCTGATTTAGGATTTAAAAGATCTCTGATTGCTGCTGAATGTCTTGCTTCAACTGAAACGATCTTTCCTGCAACTGTAAGATAATCAGCATTTGTAATATAGTATCCGGCTCCATTATAAGCCATTACACCAGTATCTTCAAAAGCTTTTGCTGCTCCAAGAACACTTGCTCTGCTAGTAAAGTCAATTGAACTGAGATTGAACGCCATTCCGTCAGTAATTCTATTAGCTGCCGGTATAGCTGTTTTGAAAAAATCCCTGTGGATAGCTTCGTGTACAGCGATGTCATTCAATACTGATTTTTCATAATCAGATGCACCTGAATAAAAAGAGCTGATTACTTTAGCATAAAATGCTGCTTCAAGCTGTTCTAAAGCATAAGCATAATTCAGAACACCGAAATCATCGGCAGTAAGATTTATGCCGCCTACGGGGTTAACTACTGTATCACTTTTACAGCCGTTTAAAGAAATACCAAAACCCATCACAGCAGCAGAGACGCCCGTCCATTTGAGGAAGTCTTTTCGGCTGAGAGGTTTGGCAAGTGCGTTAGAGAACAAACTGGTCATTTGTTCATCCTTTTTTAGATCGTCCATACTGTTTCCTTTGTTTTAGTTTTAATTCCTTAAATAAAAATTACGATGTTTCTTGTACTTGTCTAAGTATTGATTGTCAACAGATAGTTCCAACTTTGTTATTAATCAGGTCATGGTCTGTTTCATTGCTGTATTTGATCTCCGTTCAGACAGATCATTTTTTGTTATTTTGATTTTTTATAGTTCTACGTCGTAAATAATTAACTGTTCTGCAATTGCATTTTTAATTTCTTCATCAGTATAAAAGCTTTGTACTGTTACAGGTACAAGAATTCTTTTATGCTTAAGAGCCAAAGTATAAACAATTTTCTTTCTGCTTTTTATAGCGTCATTCATTTTTTCAGGATCCGTATTTGATGAAATACCTATGAGTTCCAGCTCTTTTCCATCATAATGCATTTTAAAGATCTTTTTGATCCTTGATTCCAAAATTCCTCCTCATCTAATCTATTTTTATCAGCCTTCAATTTTATCGGTCGTATAGTATACAACTTTTTAATCATCCATGCTTAAATATATTACGTTCAGTAACTGTTCTTAGATTTCATTATAGTGTATGCTTATAATTTTTAATTAAATTAACAGATTATTCAATATTCCGTATTTATACGGATAAAAGTTTCTGAAATCCCGTATTTTTTCGAATAAAATTTTCTAATAAAATACGGAGAGAAAAAAAGTAGGAACATTTTTACTTCTTATTTCCTTAAACTTTTTGTTACAGAAATACTTAAAATGCCGGAGCGAAATTCTTTAAATCAATTTGCATCCTGCATCGTATTTTTTTAACAGAGCAGTCATTTTGACTGCTCTAAAACACGTTTTAAACAAAAAGGGAAACTAAGAATGAAAAAACTTCATTTGATTGCAGCTCTGATGGTGATCGTGATTGCTACGGCTTTCATCTATTCATTCCAAAAGACTGAAGCTTCTTCTCACCGGGAAGCACCACTTATTGCAACAGATCCAACTGCAGACAACACTGATGTCTATGCATTTGTACCTGCTGATAACACTAACAATGTATGTATTATCGCAAACTACATACCTTTTCAGGAACCTGCAGGAGGACCGAATTTCTATCCTTTCGGAACCGATCTTATTTATGAAATTAACATTGATAACGTTGGTGACAGACAGCCACACATTACTTATCAGTTCCAGTTCACAACATCAGTATTCAACGGTAATACTTTCCTTTATAATACAGGTGAAGTTACAAGTATAAACGATCCCGATCTTAATGTAAAGCAGACTTATACCGTTACAAGAATAGTTAATGGAGTTACGCAATATACTTCTCCGGCTTATGTAACTGCTCCTTCCTTCGTAGGACAGGGCGGACTAACAGATCCTAACTATGCAGGTCCAAGCTCAATGCCCGATTATCAGACTTTAAGAAATCAGGCAGTTCAGCCTCTTCCATCAGCAGGCGGAAGCGTATTCGCAGGACAGGCAGATGATCCTTTCTTTATTGATGTTGGTGCAGTATTTGACCTTCTAAAGATCAGACCAGGCGCCCCTGGAAATGCAGGCAATGGAAAAGATGGACTTGCCGGATTTAACGTTAATACTATTGCTATCACAGTTCCTAAGATAATGCTAACAAAAAATGCAGTTATCACTCCTGCAAATGATCCAAACTCGATCATTAGTGTTTGGGCAACAAGTTCAAGAAGAACCACTACAGTTTTAAATGCTGACGGAACAAGAACAGGATCAGGCGCTTTTCAGCAGATCTCAAGACTTGGATCGCCATTAGTAAATGAAGTGGTTATTCCATTAAGCAATAAGAATAAATTTAATGCAAGTAAACCTGTAGATGATGCTCAGTTTTTACCATTCGTAAATACTTCAGAGCTTGCAGGTCTTGTAAATACACTTTATCCTGTAACAATAGATATTCCTACAACAAACAGAGCAGATCTTGTACAGGTATTCTTAACAGGTATCCCGGGATTAACAAGACGTCCTCAGGATACAATTACACCTTCAGAGCAGCTTAGACTGAACGTTGCAATAGCTCCTGTAGCATTTGCAAATGAGAACAGGCTTGGCGTTATTGCAGGCGAAACTGCAGGATTCCCTAACGGAAGAAGACTTAGAGATGACGTATATGATATTGAGCTTAGAGTTGTAGCCGGTGTTCTTTTAGGACCTCCTTTCAGCAATGGTATTAATGCTCAGCTTGGTGATGGCGTAAACAAAAATGACAAAGTTTTTTCAGGAACCTTTCCTTATGTAGCATTACCATTTGATGGTTATTCAGATACACATGGTGTAATAACAGGCGTATCAAATAATAGTGGTCTTGGCGGCGTAAATAATCCTGACGGTTTCAGCCTTGGTCAGAATTATCCAAACCCATTCAATCCATCAACAAAGATAACTTACAGTCTTAATAAAGCAGATGATGTAAATCTAACGATCTACAATATGCTTGGTCAGGCAGTAAGAACTCTTGTTAATGAAAGAATTACTGCAGGCGTAAAGACTGTAGAGTGGGACGGCTTAAATGACGCAGGTCTTGGTGTTCCAACAGGTACATATTTCGTAAAGATAAAAACTTCTAACGGAGTAGATACTAAAAAAATGATGTTAGTAAAATAACTATTATTCTGCGATGCAGAATAATGGTAATCACCGAATGCTTTTATCGGTGATTACCAAATTCATAGTCGTGGAATAGTTTCAGCAATACATACTAATACTCAAATATCACCGGGAGCTTACCCTCCCGGTTTTTTTATTAAAATCAAAATGAGAACAAATAAAAAATACATACTTTTTTTGCTGTAATTATTGCCCAGGGATCCACAGGATGGAATTATTGGTAAAAAAATATTCAGCGGGAACAGGGGAGTTATGATTCTGAATTTAATTACGTTAGCGGCTGCAAGGATAAGAAAGCTGACAATTTTATTTTTATACAGTTAAAGAATTTTAACCAGTAACAAGAACGCTTTTTAGCTGAAGCATTAATTTGACTTGGCAGCGGTAACCCAACCGGCAGATTTAAAGATCTTCAATTATTAAACTTATCAAGCATGTTATAGATAAAAAGTTGATTGAAAAGATGATTGATAAATTGTAAAAATGGGATTTTGAGAAATATCATAAATAAAAAACAATCGAAAAAAATTTAAACTGTTAAAAATGAAATTAAAATCGACGAAAAAAAATCACTTGCTTGCAATTATGACTGAATCACCCATGAAAAAATTATTTTATTCTGCAATGATTATGGTAGTTGTTGCAATCTCTATGTCAACAATGGGGTGTAAAACTGAAAATATTATTCAAGCACCGGCTATGCAGCATCGGGAATTACCTAATTTTCTTTCAAGCGCAACAAATATTGATACTATTAATGCAACTTGTACACTGCCGCTTTACCGCGGTAAGGATGCAAGCGGCGGGGATGTTTACTATTGCATTACCGAATAAAATAAGATCGATGTTTCAATATCTCTGGGTCTGAACTGGACACCTAAGCTTGTACATGCGCTGGGTACGGCTGCTGTGCAGACTGCAACAATCGCTGCAGATGGGGGACCTCAAAATCCACATAATTTTCCTATTCTCAAATTTTCCGGAAATGTTGATTTCTCACCTACCAGGAACTTAGTACCCGGTCCTCTTGGCTTCCCGCTAGATCCGGCAAGCACTCCTGGTTCAGTTGGCGATGCAAACTACAGTCCTCTAGTATCCTATGACGGGACAGTTGTTTTCAATGCTTCTCATCTTTCCAACAGTACCGGTACACATGATAGGGTAATAAGCATGGACATACCGAATATGACTGTGAAGATGAGTTTAGCGAGGGGATTTTATGAAGGTTTCGCTATCCTTTATACCACTACCGAAACTTCAGACAATGATGTTGCTGCGTTGGAAGACAATACCTTTGCTCCCAATATGAATGCTGCTCCATTTGCGGGTGATGACAAATCATTTCGTTCATCCCGTGAAGCATTAATTCCTGTTATAAATGGTCCTATGGGTATTGGTAATCCACAGCGACAGGGACTGCGTTCCGCAGTCGCCGGAGAAGGCGATCCGCTTAATATTTTTCAGGAACAGGCAGGGTGCATGGATGCAGACGATCCGGGAGCTTTTTGCGATGCAGCAGGGTACAGTCCGCTTTGGGATGTACATCCTGTATTTTGGACTGATGAAGCGATAGCTGCAGGATTAAGAGTGGCTATTAAAACTGATAAGCGTGAAGTGATCGCTCCAACAAATATCATTGAACTTTATGCTGATGGAAAGATAAAAGCAGGGAACCCCACCGGACCTCGAAATCCATCACTGGGTGGATTGAATGCAGGTAACTTTATAGTAAACTGCCCAATCGTATTCGTTCCGCCGGCAGCCCGATAAGCTGAATAAAATGCTTCGATCTGTATAAACAATTCATATAAGAGCTTGAGTTTAAGGCAACTCAGGCTCTTTTTAATTACAAAAACTTAAAAATTATATTATGCCATATATTAAGTCAACACAGGAAAAAGACTTGCAGATATTTTATGAAGATCTCGGCTCAGGTCACCCGGTTATTTTCATCTCAGGATGGCCCCTCGGTCATGAGATGTGGGAATACCAGATGACTCCAATGAGAGAAAAATAAAACAATAAAAATATTTTATTATCTCCGCGTCTGATGTTTTACTTATTTTAAAAGACTCCGCAAATTTTCTTTTGCGGAGTCTTTTGTTTTATTAGCATAAAATATTTTCTTTTTGTAGAGACGCGATGCTCGCGTCTTAATTATTTCACTTCTCTTTACCAATTCCCCGCGGCGGAATGTTTGGTAAGACATTTGGATATATTTGTACAGACGCTACTGCGCGTCTCGACGAAATAAAGAGATAGATTAGGCGCTACGCCCTCGATAAAATCATTCGAGGTAAACTCCATAGCGCGTTGGTACATCTTTATAAATTTTAAATAAGGTAATAAGGTTGAAAATTATTATATTTTTTTTCCTACTAAGGTTAAAAGCAAAGCTTAAAAATAAGGTTAAAAGCAAAACTTAAAATACAAATTAGATTAAAAACGAAGACAATACGGTTCACATCAAGATTAATATACAACGTTTCGACAGCGAAACGGAGTTTCGCTAACAAGTTCCGTCCCAAACAGGATCCTTGATAAAAACATTCAAGGTCATGGTTTGGGATGGATATGTAAAGGACATAGTTTGGGACGGGAGTGTGAGAATTTATTTCCGGAGACAATGCTTTTAACCTTAGTAGAAATAATAAACTTTTAATCTAGCTTATTACCTTAAAAAAATTTTAGATAAGGTAATAAGGTTGAAGATTTATATGATTTTTACTACTCAGGTTAAAAACAAAGCTTAAAAAAAAATTAGATTAAAAACGTAGACAATTTGTAATATCAATTAATTCGATTTGGACAGCATTGGGTTTTCTGAGACGCAATTACGCGTCACTTCAAGATCAATATACACCGCTGAATCTTCAGGAATGTTTCTATGGAACCTTTTTATAAACTTTATTAATATTAAAAAAAAAGGAAGCTTTGAGCTTCCTTTTTTTTATTTCTGTAAGTACCGGATTTGTTGTTTGTTTCCGTTACCTCTATTTGTTTTGCATATTATAGTTGTATTTGGCAGAGTTCATCATTGTTTGCATATCAGCCTGATTTGATTTCCAGCCCGATGTGGGAGTATACATATAATAATAATTTCCGCTGTTTGGATATTTGGGGTTGTATGAATAAACTGCATACCCGGTCATATCTATGCCGTTAATATTATTATGCGCTGTTGTCATATAGCCAGTAAGACCATTTGCTGTATAAGGACTATATGAGACATCATCTGACATCCAATTGTTATCTTTCAGATAACTTTGAAGATTTGATTGTGATGAGGAATAACTTGAGCCGGAATAGGGACTCATTACTAAAGTATAATTTTGATCAGGGCTTGAATAAGTAGTCATACCATTTGAAGTAGATGATGTCCATGAAGAAGGAACATTAAACCACAAATGAGATCTGCTCATAGCCGGGTTCTCCACATTAGATTTTAAATTTTTGTTAAAAGGCATATCAGAATCACGTGTACCGGACATTGATTCAAAAACCAATCCTTGTGTATATTCCGGCGTTTCACCTGCCATTAGCATCATTATGTTACTTGCATAAGATTCCCTTGCTTCCTGAACATTTTTCTTTCCGGTTATAATATCATTAGCAAGATTCAAAGCAAGAAAGTTTGCCTCTTCTTTATCGCATCTGGCAGATATTTCACCTCGTGTTCTTTCAACGATCACACTTCCATCATACATAGCAAGATCATCGTATTTATCAAGAGGCACTTTATAGCTGATAAATTGCTGCATTACATCTGTGTGGTGTCCGGGAAAATTATGTTCTATTTCTTCTTTAAATATAATAGTTCTAAGCCATGGACCATTGTTTACCCATACAATTGCCTCTTCTGTTCCTTCGCTGGGAGTTCCGTATTTATCCATCATTTTCATTGCAACCTCTTTTGGAACTTTGGGCCAATTTTTTATCATTTTATTATAATCTTTCATTGACGCTTTCGTTTGCGCTGAAAGATTAATATTAACT
>JBBRMY010000086.1:0-11087 GCA_038230595.1 Ignavibacteria bacterium | reverse complement strand
GATAGTTGAATTAGTTAATTCAGAACTTACCGGAGGAACATATGAGTTCATGTGGAACGCTTCGTCATTCTCAAGCGGAATTTATTTCTATACGATGGAATCAGAGGGAAGAATTGTTGAATCGAAGAAAATGCTGCTTGTGAAATAAGATTAAAATATTGTCATTCCTGTGAAAGCAGGAATCCCGGGTTACCTCGAATGGTGAATAAGAAAAATGACTTTTTATAAAAATATTTTTTTTCTATTTATTGGACCCGTTACAAACATATCATCAGTTTGCTTGTCATTCTTATCAAACACTATGAAGCGGATCTTGCCGCCCGGTTTATTTGCTTCAATGAATTCCTTAAAAATAGTTTTTATAAATTATCTAAAACTGAGTTGAATTATGACCTTGGTTTTGGTTACGCATTTTAGAACTCAAACTGAATACACTTTCTTTAAAGCTTTCCTGTTACAATTTATCACTAAAATGACACACTATTTGGTTGTATTTACGCTCAAATTAAATTAACTTCATTTACCTATTTTTAAATTAACCCTAAAGGAGAAATTTGTGAAGAAGCTACTTCTACTTATTCCTATTACTATTATCGGTTTTATGTATTTTACAGGACAGACGCCCGACGATAGCCCAAGATGGAATAGATTACCGCAGACAGTTATGCAAAAAACGGGGGATGTTACTCCGACAAATAGTGTTGATAACGGATATCTGATCAACCCTAACAAAACAACAAGAATCGTACAAACACCGAACGGACCTTTGGCAATCAATCCGAATGTCAGAGTGCACCCTTCAAATAACCAGCAATGCGAAATTTACATGACAAGGGATCCAAACAATCCTCAGATCCTTTATGTAGCAAGTCAGACTATAACCAATCCTGCTTCTTCTATTAATGACGGAGCTTATATTTCCACTAATGGTGGAACTACATGGTATGGTAATGATTCGATCTTAGGACCTGGCGTCAGCGCAGCTGATCAAAGAGGAGATCCGGGACCAACAATAGATAAGAACGGAACATTCCTTTTCACACACCTTACATCTACAACTAACTTTGGTGGCTTAAAAGGTATGGGAGGAAATTTTTCAACTGATAAGGGTGTAACATGGTCCCCTACATTTGACATCGTTTTAGATGCAAACTGCGATAAAAATTTAGCTAATTCAGATAACAAGCCTTCAAGTCCTTTTTATGGTAATTCATATATGGCATGGACAAGCTTTGGAACAAGTCCTGCAAACGGAAGAATTACAAGAACTACAAATGGCGGAGTTAGCTGGTCAACACAGTTAATAATTAATGCAACTCCAGCAGGACATAATGCACAGGGACACGATGTAGTTACCGGTCCAAATGGCGAAGTTTATGTATTCTGGACAGCCGGTGTTTCTTCTTCACCATTTACAGAAGATTTTGTCGGAATGTCAAAATCCACAAATGGCGGACTTAATTTTACAGCAACAGAAAATGCTTTTGATGTTAACGGAAGCAGATCAGCATCATTCAATGGATGGGGAATCAGAACAAATGGTTTTCCAAGAGCAGATGTTGATAAATCCGGTGGAGCAAGAAACGGATGGATCTATGTAGTAACAGATCAGATCAATTTAGCACCTGCAGGTTCTGACGCAGATGTTATTTTAAACCGTTCAAGTGACGGTGGTGCAACATGGTCTTCAGGGATCAGAGTTAATCAGGATGCTTTAAGCAATGGTAAGGTTCAATACTTCCCATGCGTTAAAGTTGACGAAGCCGGTGGCTTAAATGTTATTTATTATGATAACAGAGATTTTCCATCAGTAGGTGATTCATGTACTGTTTATCTTTCAAGATCACTTGATGGCGGAAATACATGGACAGATACAAAGTTAGCTGATCATAACTTTAAACCAAAGTTGCTTAATGGTGTAAACACCATGGGTGATTATATCGGTATTACTTCAGGCGGCGGAAAAGTTTATGGCGCATGGATGGATGATAAATCAGGTACATTCCAGACCTGGGTTGGTTCAGCAACGATCCAATTAAGTGCACTAAGTCCATTTAATCTTCAAACACCTTCTGCAGGAACAAGAATTGTAACTGCTCCGGGATCATCTACACCTGTAACTATTACATGGGATACAGCAACTATAACAGCAAACTATAAATTTATATTTGGAAATCCTGCTACAGCAAGAAGATTAACAATTGCTGCAGGTCAAAATTCCATTACAACAACATTAGGTGCACTGGATGCAATTTTAGCATCAAATGGATTCACTAATAATGGATCTGCAACAGATTCATTAGCAGGTTCATGGGATGTATGGGGATTTAAAGCACCAGGCGCACCTGGACCGGATTCATTGAAATCTACAAATGGTCCTCGAGCTTTGACATTTAGAAGAGCACAGGTTACTGTTTCTCCTTTCTCATTGGTTTCACCGGCAAATAACACAACACTAATAACCGCTCCTAACGATAACTCTAATATAGATTTTGTATGGAGAAAAGCCGGACCGGGTTTAACTTATAAATGGATGTTTGATAGTCCGGTATTTGCAGGACCTGTAGTTTTTAGTATACCTGCCAATAGTTCAGGATTTGATACAACAATGACAATAGTTAATTCTACTCTAGACGGAATGCTTAATACTCTTGGAGTATTAAGAGGAGATTCATTGGTAGGTCAGTGGAGAGTTTATGCTTTCGTAAGTCCTACTGATTCTACAGCTTCAACAGATACAAGAAATCTGACTCTTAGAAGAGTTGGAAGCTTACCTTTAAATGAGCACTTTGAGAACGTAACATTCCCGCCGGCTGAATGGGCACTTAATATCGGAACTGCAGCAACTCAATACTGGACAAGAGCAGCAGGTGTGAGCGGATATGGAATCGGAACAGGAGCAGCTTTCTATAATTTCTGGAGTGCTTCTGCTACAACAGGACCGCAAACTCTTACAAGTAATGTTTTCCCTCCTGTAACTGCTACTCTGAATTACCTGAGGTTTAACGAGGCTTGTGCATACTATAATGCAACTTCAATTGACTCTTGTATTATAGAAACTTCTACAAATGCAGGAACTACATGGACAAGATTGATCGGTATGTATCAGTCTTTGACATTATCATCCGGTTATAACAATACACCTGTTATGACCACAGTTGCGGCAACAGCTCAGTTCCTTGCACCTACAGCAGGTCAATGGGCTACAAAGCTGTATGCAATGCCTGTCGGAACTAACCAGATAAGGTTTGTTGCAAAGAGTGCATTTGGAAATAATCTTTACATTGATGATATAACTTCAGGAACTGCAACAGGAGTTGGAAATCCAATATCACTGACACCGGATAAATATACATTATCACAAAATTACCCGAATCCTTTTAATCCTACTACAAAGATCAACTTCTCTCTTCCTAAGCAAAGCTTAGTAACATTGAAGATCTTTGATGTAACAGGAAGAGAAGTTGCAAAACTAGTTAACGAAGTTAGAGCCGCCGGATATCATTCGATCGACTTTAATGCTTCAAATTTTGCAAGTGGTGTTTATTTCTACACACTTGAAGCAGCTGACTTTAAGGAAACAAAAAGAATGATGCTTATTAAATAATTCCCCACTGTTCCCCCCCTTTTCAAGGAGGGGGTCAGGGGGTGGTTATTCAACACGTAATGAATAGATCCAATATTAAAAAAAACCCGTTCAGGTAAACCTGAACGGGTTTTTAATTTTATATTTATTGACCCGAAAAATAATAAATTTTATAAAATTTTTACCTGACCTTATTTTGTTTAGCTTTTAACCTTAATAAAAAATTTAATCACAAAAAAAACCTTATTACCTTATTCAGTTTAAATAAGTTAATAATGATTTTAGATTTTTACTCTTCTCCTTGTAATGTATTTAAAAACAAAATAAAATCTTGCTCTCGATTCTACTTAACCATCAAGCCTGTTTATCTCATCTCTCAATTCTGCGGCTCTTTCAAACTCAAGATCCTTCGCAGCATTCACCATCTCTTTTCTTAACTGGTCTATTAATTCTCTTCGGTCTTCTTTGTTAACTTTCTTTCCTCCTGTATCTGTGATTATTCTCAACGTAGATTTCTTTTCATCTTTATCTGTTTTCTTTTTTGCATCGTACTTTGCTTTGTTATCAGCAACTATTGTAGCAGACATTATTTCTTCGTAAGTTTTCAGAACTGTCGTAGGAGTAATTCCGTGCTGTGTATTATATTCTTCCTGCACTATTCTTCTTCGTGCTGTTTCTTTAATAACCTTATCCATAGACTCAGTTATCTTATCTGCATACATTATCACAAGCCCGTTTGAGTTTCTTGCAGTCCTTCCTGCTGTCTGCATCAGAGATCTTTCTGATCTGAGAAATCCTTCTTTGTCGGCATCAAGAATTGCAACAAGTGAAACCTCCGGAAGATCAAGTCCTTCTCTTAAAAGATTTACTCCTACAAGCACATCAAAATCCCCAAGTCTTAATGAACGCAGAATATCAACACGGTCAAGCGCATCAATTTCAGAGTGCATGTATTTTATTTTTATATCAAGGTTTGCAAGATATTCTGTCAGGTCTTCACTCATTCTTTTTGTAAGAGTGGTAACAAGTATCCGTTCCTTTTTTAAAGTCCTTGTGCGTATCTCATTTATAAGATCATCAATCTGGTTTTTAACCGGTCGTACCTGTATTTCCGGATCAAGTAATCCGGTTGGTCGTATTATCTGCTCTACAACAACACCTTCGCTTTTTTCCAGTTCATAATCTCCCGGAGTAGCGCTTACATAAATTGCCTGCTTCACCATTGATTCCCACTCTTCAAAAGTCATAGGTCGGTTGTCCATTGCAGATGGGAGTCTGAAGCCGTATTCAACTAATGTTTTCTTTCGCATTCTGTCTCCGTTGAACATTCCGCCTATCTGCGGAACAGTAACATGCGATTCATCAACTATCAGTAAAAAATCTTTTGTAAAATAATCGAAAAGGCATGAAGGTCTTGAACCCGGAAGTCTTCCATCCATATGCCTCGAATAATTTTCTATACCATTGCAGTAGCCCACTTCCTGAATCATTTCAATATCAAAGTTTGTTCTCTGCTCAATTCTCTGCGCTTCTATATATTTTCCCTGCGATTTAAAATATTCTATCTGATTCTCAAGCTCTGCTCTAATATTATCGATAGCAACTTCAATCTTTTCCTTATTGGTAACGAAATACTTTGCCGGATAAAGTACCACGCTGATATCCGTTCCGATAATTCTTCCGTCTGTTCTGTTTATGTAAAATATCTTTTCTATCATATCATCGAATAGCTCTATTCTTATTCCTGTCTCATCCTCATACGCAGCTATTACTTCCACTACATCACCTCTTACACGAAATGTACCTCTCTTAAATTCTATATCATTTCTTACATAATGAATATTAACAAGTTTTGAAAGAAGCGCTTTCCGTGAAATTTTTTCTCCAACTCTTAACACTACAACCTGCTCTGCATACTCATCCGGTGCGCCGATGCCATATATGCAGCTGACTGAAGAAATAACTATAACATCTTTTCGCCCTTCTAGTATGGAAGCAGTTGCTCTTAAGCGAAGCCTGTCAATTTCTTCATTGATGGAAAGATCTTTCTGAATATAAGTATCTGAAGATGGAATGTAAGCTTCGGGCTGGTAGTAATCGTAGTAGGAAATAAAAAATTCAACTCTGTTATTCGGAAAGAATTTTTTGAATTCTCCGTATAACTGCGCTGCAAGAGTTTTGTTATGGGACATAACAAGCACAGGCTTGCCGATATTTTCTATCACATTGGAAACCGAAAATGTTTTTCCTGAACCTGTTACTCCAAGAAATGTTTGATGCTTTATTCCGGCTTCTACTCCCTGAGTTAATTGTCGAATAGCTTCTGGCTGATCGCCCTTCGGTTCGTATGGGGACTCTAATTTAAATTTCAAATATTATGATTTAAATACCATATTAAGATATGGTATAGTAGTTAATTTTTATGAATAATTAAATGTAACAATTTAGGAGTGATGAAAGTTTTTGCAATTTTTTGCTAAACTATTTCAGTGACGAGGTTAATTTCTTTTAGAACTGTGTTAATTCTTTCGAGAAACGGAATTTCGCCTGATCTTACAACAGCTTTACCTTTCGTGTGAGCTATTATTGCGATCTGTTCACACTGGATAAGATCAAAGCCTGTAGCTTTTTGTAATTGATTTACAACATCATCATAAATGTGAAGTGAGTTGTAGAGGACCAGAGAGTGCTGAACCTCTGTCCCGATATCCGATATTGTTAGATCCGATTCAAGGATTGACATAAGATTGGTTTTATATGATAAACTAATGAATTTATTTAAGAATTCAAATTAAATTTACCTGTAATCATTTTCTTGAAAAAGCGCATAAATAGGCGCAAAAAGCATCCTGCATATTCCTGTAAGGACCATTGCCACCGCCAAAGCCATTCATATTTATATAAAATATAAGAAGTTCATTGTCCCGGGTCACTGCAAAGCCTGCAAGTGCAGTTACAGAATTAAGTGTTCCTGTTTTTGCATGAACATTTCCTTCTGCTTCTGTTCCTATCATTCTATGTGCCAGAGTTCCATCCTTACCCCCAACAGGTAGAGTCTGATATAAAAAATCAAAAACCTTCTCGTCATCATAAATATATTTCAGCATCCTCATATACAGATCAGATGTAACAGTATTCTTTCTTGTAAGTCCTGAACCTTCAAGTATTTCAAAAATATTTCTTGGATTTCCTATAGAAGTTAGAAAATCCTGTACTGCTTCTGTTCCTTTTTCAAGTGTTCCGGGAACCCCTTTATACTTTGCCCCTATAACCTTATAAATTGTAATTGCAGAAAGGTTATCACTGACCTTATTCATGTTTGTCAGTACAGTAAATATACCATGAGAGACTTCAGATACTTGCTTCGCTGCAGAAGGTGTTATGCCTGAAATAACTATCGCATTCATTTTTATATTAAGCGATTCAAGATCTGATTTCAAAACACCTGCAGCATTTAATGCAGGATTTCCGCCTGACGAATTCTTATCAAGTGTAAGAGCTGTTACATACGGCCAGTCTCTTTTCTTTGTATCGTTCTGATAATAATCAGCGAGTCCATAATGATTGTTATCCAGGAAAGATTCATCGTAAATTATATTTCCAGTGATCTCAGTAATATTTTTTTCTGATAATCCTTTTGCAAGTACCATTATATCGTTTGAATACAGATCCGGATCTCCAAATCCTTTTATATATATGTTTCCGTTAATAACACCGTCACTGAGATTATTGTCATCAGTATAAACAATTGTTTTAAAAGCATAACCTGAACCAAGTACCTGAAGCGCTGTCGTAGAAGTTATGAGCTTTGTTATAGACGCCGGTATCATTTTTTCCTGTGGATTGTATGAATACAAAAGGTCATACTTATCTGCGCTTACAACCTGTGCAGATACAGTGCAGTGTGCACTGGTCAGCATAGGATCAAGTAATTCCTGCAGCTCTTTTATCTTATCTTTGGAATAAGATGTTCCGCTTATTGCCGTAAATAGAAGCGTGAATAAAAATAATTTACGGATCAGATTGTTGTTCATCATGTAATATCTATTTAAAATTTAAGATCAGTTTTTCTGTTTTCTTTAAAAGCTTATGTGACTGTGTAAAGGTAAGTATTCTTTTTGCTCCTTCAAGAGTGCACCATTTATAATTAGTAATTTCATTTCCGTCAATTTTTATCTTTGTTTTCTTCGATTCCCCTATGAAATATTCAACAAATTTATTAATTCTTACCTCGCTATTCTTGTTGTAAGAATAATGTTCTTCAGCCATTATTCTTTTTGAAATGAGTTCGATCCTTTTTAATCCTGCTTCTTCATATACTTCCCTTAAAGCGGTTTCGATCTTTTTTTCTCCCTTATCGGGGTGGCCTTTTGCAAATGCCCAGTGACCATTATTGTGCTTAAGTAATAAATATTTTATTGAGCGTGGAAATCTGTAAAAAACTATAACACCTACAGATCGGTCACTTTTTATTTTTCTTGCTGCCAATTAATTCAGTTTAATTTGTCTGCTTTTTATCGAATTCCATATCTCATCCATCTCTTCAAGGCTCATTTCATTCAGATCTTTTTTCAATTCAGTTTTTGCTATTACTTCCATTTCAGTAAAGCGTGAAGTAAATTTTTTGATGGTTTTTCTTAATGCATCCTCAGGATTGATCTTTAAAAATCTTGCATAATTTACTATAGAAAAAAGAACATCTCCGAATTCATCTTCTATCATTTCGATAGGAGTATTGTTATCAATATTTTCTTTCAGTTCGGATAGCTCTTCCTGTATCTTTTCAAAAACAGGAGCGCTTTCTTTCCAGTCAAAACCTGTCTTTGATGCCTTATCCTGAATTCGAAAAGCTTTAAGCAATGCCGGCAAGTCTGCAGGTACGCCCTGAAGAGCTGAAGTTCTTCCTTCTTTCATTTTCAGCTTTTCCCAGTTGGCTTTTACACTTTCACTTGTTTTCAAATTCACATCACCAAATACATGCGGATGCCGGGAAATAAGTTTTTCAGTCTCAAACTGCAGGATATCAGCAAGAGTAAAATCACCGGTTTCCTCACCCAGAATAGAATGAAAAATTACCTGTAAAAGCAGATCACCAAGCTCTTTTTTTAGTTCGACCTGGTCTCCGCTATCTATGGATTCAAGAACTTCATAAGCTTCTTCAATAAGGCAAATTCTTAAAGATTTGTGTGTCTGTTCTTTGTCCCAGGGACATTCCTTTCGCAGCGTTTTTACAAGATCTACAAATTCATCGAATTTCTGTAAAGTGTTTTTATCAGTCATATATAAAAATAAGTATTATATTACTTTCTTACAGTGACAAATAGAATTTGAGATCAGATTTTGTTTTTTTATTTAAATATATGTACGGACAGGTCGTGACCTGTCCCTGGGATGCACAACTCAATTTTTAAAGTTCATATCTAATAAATAAAATATAATTTTACATATATGAGTAATGAAAAGTTCAATTCGGATAAAGCTCCCGAACCGGTCGGCTTATATCCTCACGCAAGAAAAGCAGGGAATTTATTATTTCTTTCCGGAGTAGGTCCGAGAGAAAAGGGCACAAAAAAAATCCCCGGTGTAGAACTGGATGACAACGGAAACATTGTTTCTTATGATATTGAGACCCAGTGCAGAAGTGTTTTTCAGAATGTCAGATATATTCTGGAAGCTTCAGGCTCATCATGGGATAAGTTGATTGACGTTACAGTTTTTCTTACAAACATGAAGGATGATTTCCCTGTTTATAACAAAATCTACTCTGAATATTTTAAGGACAATCAGCCCTGCCGCACTACGATCGAAATAAAATCTCTCCCAACTCCTATAGCTATAGAGCTGAAGTGTATTGCTTTGATTTGATCAGCTATTGAATTTTACTTTAAAACTAACTGTCATCCCTGCGTAAGCAGGGATCCCGTAAATCAATGTGATACTCTCTGACTTCATTACCCCCCTTTTATTCCTCTTGACAAACTCACCCATTCTAATTACTTTGTAATACAAAGTACTTTGTAAAACTAATAAAACTTATGTCAGCTTCCGATCAAAATGGAAATGAAGAGCACAAAGACACTCTTTCTGAAATCCGGGAAATTATGTCGAAATCTTCACGCTTAACAATTCTCAGCGGACTCTCCGGAGTCAGTGCCGGTGTAATTGCATTACTTGCCGGATTATTTATCCGGGTCAAATATATTAGCGAGAGCGAGGCTCCCGTTAACAGTGTTATTGCAAAAGGTCTTATGTCCGAGACTGTTTTTCAGGTAACAGAAATAGCCATTATCGTCTTTATTTTTGCAGCTATAGCAGCATTTTTCTTTTCGATGCAAAAAGCAAAAAAAATGGAGATCGATTATCAGAGCCCGCTGGCAAAAAGAATTCTTCTTCATCATTTGATATTTTTATTAACTGGAGGAATATTCGCTTTTATTCTCGGATATTACGGAATTTTCTTTTTAGTACCTTCAGCGCTTTTGATGATCTATGGTCTAACTCTGTTAAATTTCAGTAAGTATACTGATGATCATATAAGGAATTTAGGATTAGCCGAAATTGTACTCGGTATAATTGCAGCATTTCTGCCATCATTTTCTATATGGATATTGATCTTTGGATTCGGAGTTCTTCATATAGCGCATGGAGCAATGATGTATTATAAATATGACAGAACTTCACCTGATAAATGAAAGAGATAATAGGAAAATTAAATAAGGTATTTGAAAGCCGGGTCCGGATAGGGATCATGTCTGTACTTACAGTTAGTGAGGAAGCTGATTTCAATGAGCTGAAAAGTACGCTTAATATAACAGATTGAAATCTGGCGAGTCACGCTGCTGCTTTAGAGGAAGAAGGATATATCCGTTCAAAGAGAAAGCTGCTTGGCAATAAAACAAAAAAAACATTCATCGCAACGCCAAAAGGTATTAAAGCTTTTTCCGATCACATCGACGTGCTTGATAAAATAATCAAAGAAATTAAATAAGTCGATAAATATTATGACAAAAATAATAAATAATATTCTTGCCTGTGTAGTTGTCACAATTATCTTTGCAACCATCTATGCGGCAAGCCAGCAGGTGATAAGGCAATATGCTAATGATCCTCAGATTCAAATGTCAGAAGATGTTGCATCAAGAATGACAAGCGGTTTTAAAGCTCCTGAATTTGATCCGAATGATAAAGTTGTTATAGGTAAAAGCCAGTCACCATACCTTATCATTTACGGTACAGATAAACAGCCAATTTCAGGTAACGGATATTTGGATAATTCTTTGCCCTCAATTCCTTCCGGAGTTTTTGATAAGGCAAAGGAATTCGGAGAATATAGTGTTACATGGATGCCGAGGATCGGTATCAGACAGGCGATCGTTGTTTCAGCAATTAATAACGGTGGTTTTGTAGTCGCAGGAAGATCACTTCGTGAAACAGAAGAAAGAATTAAAAAAATAATTATGATCGCGCTGGCGGGATGGATGTTTTCCCTTATAATTATAAT
>JBBRMY010000085.1:0-11465 GCA_038230595.1 Ignavibacteria bacterium | reverse complement strand
TACACTTACTCACTGGTAAAGGATGCAGAAGTTTCATCCTTAAAAAGTCTTCTTACCCTTGATATAAAACCATTCGATGAAAAAGCAGATGTTAAATTCACTGCAATTCCTTATGTAGTAGCTAATAAGTTTAATGATTCAACATATAAAGCGGATGTAGGTGGTGAATTTCAGCTGAACTATAATAAGCACACTCTTAAATCAACAATAAATACTGATCAGTCAACATTAGAAGCTGATCCATTCACTTTTAATTTTTACGGCCGTCCTACATTTTTAAGTGAGAAAAGACCCTTCCTGAGTAAAGATCTGGATATTTACAGGTCGCAGATAAACCTTTTTTATACAAGGGCGATTGAAAAAATTGATTATGGATTTAATTATACTTACAGGGATAATAATCTGAAGATCGGTTCTATTTATGTCCGGGAAGGTCAGGACAAGCAAGGGAACCGCAAAGATTTTTTTGTCACAAGACCAAAATATACTTCACAGACATTGAATACTGGGGCCATGTTTATATACAGGAATGATCCTGGGCATGATTATCAGGAAAAAATTGTAAGTGTGGATGGTTCATACAGATTTCCAAATAATAGAGTTAGATTAGTTGGACAAGTAGCTCATACAGCAAATACACAAAACGGAACAACAACACAGGGTACGGGCTTTAATCTTTATTCTTTTTATGAGTTCAATAATTCAGGAGGTCCGTTCTATGATGCTTCATATAGCCGGTATGATAAATATTTTAAAGCTTCTACATCCTTTAATAGCCAGGTTGGATCTCCAAATGATTTTGATGAGCTTAGCTTAAGCGGAGGATATAATTGGAATATAAGTAGAAAATATTTTAACAACATAAATGCAAACGCCCAATACTATCGGGCATCTCAATTGTCTGATGGTTTTAATTATCAGGAAAAATGGAGTGAGAATTTTGGAGTAAACATAACCGGTCCTTTGAACTTTAATCAATATGTCGAATATAACAGACCAAATGATTTTGATGAGAATGGAAATCTAATTACCAGAACAAACGTTCTTCAGGAATATGATATTAGTTATGTGTTTGGGAATAACGCCATCTCTGCAGGTTATTATTTCGGAACATATTTCGGAAATTTCATAAAAAATCCATACGCCTCTGCTAATTTCTTTTTCTTTGATAGGCTGGCAATTTCAGGTTCTGTCAGTTACTTCGATGTATTCGATACTAAAAGAACAATTCTGAACACAAGAATGGATTATAAGGTAATGGATAAACTTTATTTGAGGTCTTTTTTTCAGAGAGATACTCAGTCAAAGCAATCCTTATGGAATACTCTGGTGCAGTATGAATTCTTTGCAGGAAGTAATTTTTATTTTGTATTAAATCTGATAGGGGAAAACCTTCAATATACCAGCAAGTATTTAAAGCTCGGTTATGAATTTAATTTTTAATAAGCTCTTTTCTAAAAATATATTTTCTTTACAAGCCGCAATAGATATGCCCTGAATCAATTTCAGGGCATTTTTTATTTGTATAAATTTATTTATAAATATTTTGAGTTTCATTAAATAGTATTTAGTTCTATCTTATTTTAATCTCACACTAAATGTTTAATTGAATTATAAAAGCTCTTTACTTCTCTGTCTGATATTGATGGGTATTGCGGGATGCGGAATAAATGATTTTGTTGCTCCAACTTATAATATTAATGCTCATTTATCATTTGTCGACCGTTTATACACAGTTGCAGAAATGATAAAGCATAAGCAGAATCTAAGCATAGATTCTGTTACACGAAATATTCTCCTTCATGCTAATTCGACCTCAAGAGGCGATTTTATTAATAACATCAAATATAATGGCGTAACAGAAAATAATATTCTGATCGGATTGAATCGTGACACTACTCTTCATTTAAAATTCGATGATTCCAGCCAGGTAAGAAAAGCAAAATTTATTTCAGGTAATTTAAACCTTCTTTTCAGAAATCCAAACACACAGCCTTATAACTATATTGTCAAGGTACGAAATCTATTAAGTAATTCGACAAACCTTCCTTTAACTATAACAGGTACAGTAAGCAGCAGTGGGTTTGAGAACTATTCTTTTCAACTTGAAAATTTTTACATCGATAACGGCTCGTCATTATTAAATAATTTTGACTTTGAAGTATCTACAACTTCATCTCAAGTAAACAGAACTGCAAACTTTGATTATGCCGTTACTCCAACTGTTCTTTCGTTCATATCAGGTAAAATTAAGCCTGCTGAAAACTTTGGTATTCTCGATACTGTTGCCAGTCCGTTTGGAACAAATGCTCCAACTGAATCTATTACTTTGACAACTATTAAAAAGTCAGAGATAATAATCAAGAACTTTGCCTTTACAACTATCTTATTTCAGAAAGCATTTTTTACCGGTATAAACAGCAACACTGGAATTGAGAAAAGATTATTATATGATTATGATAACAACGGTACTAAAGATTCATTATATACTATTACTCTCCCAAAAAGGATAGCCGGTCAGCCTTATAGCGAGCTGCATCTGGAATTAACTGCTAATAATAGTAATATTCTGATTTTTCTGGGTAACGTACCTACAAAAATAAAATATCTTCGTAATGAAAGAATAAATCCTACAAATGAAGATATAAGTATTGCAGATAATGATAGTATACTTACAAACTTTTATGCTGATATTCCTCTAAAATTCAGTACCGGTGCATATAATTCTTACAGAGATACTACTCTCTCAAGCTTCACTCAGCAGCAGCTTACCGATATAAATAAGATTAATTCAGCTACTGTAATGACTAAGTTTACAAATGGCTTAGGGTTGGCAATGAAAGTTAAAGTCCTGATCGAGGATGATGCGGGAGATGTTTTGCTTGATCTCTCCAGTAAGATAATAGGAGGTTCTGCAGATTCAACTTTTAATGTCGCAGCTGCAGATGTTGATGCAAATGGAACCGTAATGCCTGGTGGAGAACGAATTGTCATTTATAATCTGCATCTGGATAAAAATGATATTAATACTATAACCTTATACAGAAGAGTTTTTATTGAACTTAAATATATAACAAATCCTGACGCCCCGGTTATACGGCTTACAGCAGATGATATTGTCAAAGTTTTAAGTATTGGTGAAATTGAATACAGAATTAATCCTTAGAATATTGAAAAGTTTTTTACTCCTTATATTTTTACTTCTTTCAGCTCATAGCTATTCTCAGCCATCTGATAATGTTAGATCCTTATCTATGGGAAGAACTTCTGTTTCCAATACATTTAATTTGGATGCATTAAATCATAATCCGGCAAATCTCAGGGATATTAATTCTAAAGATTCTTCTAAAGTATACTTTAGTCTATTAAGCTCTGCAGGATATGTTCTTAACAGTGATTTTTTGACCATTAATTTTTACAATAAATTCTTTACCGGTGATGCAAATGGTAATAAGAAATTTTTAACTGCTGCAGATAAAACAGAAATTTTAAATAGTTCAAAGAATACAGATCTCGGTTTTAATCTCAATTATAAAATTGCATCCCTTTTAATAAATACAAAATCAGGAACATTTGGATTTGCATTAGAAGACAAGCTTTCAGCTAAATCATATATTTCCGGTGATCTTGCAAGCCTGACATTATTCGGGAATGAGATCGGTAGAACTTACGATGTTAAGGATTTCAATCTGAATACCTCATGGATACGACAGATAAATATTTCGTATGCTAATTCAGGTGTAACTAAAAGTGGAAGGAAATTTTCTTATGGAGTTTCTGTAAAGCCCCAGCTTGGATACTACTATCTCGGTGTAAAGAAAAATGATCTTACGCTTTATACAAATGAAAATAATGTATTGTCAGGAACAGGAACCCTTGAATTTCAAACTTCCAACATTACTAAAGATGGTAAAGTTGTTTATCCCGGTCTTACTGATATTTCAGGCTTTGGAGTAGGCTTTGACGCAGGTGTATCCACAGCAATAAGCAAAAAGCTTATGATGGGAATAAGTGTTACTGATATCGGATTTATAAACTGGAATAAAAATGTTCAGAAATATACTTATAGCGGTAATTTTGTGATCAACGATCTTTCGATCAGCGAGCAGCTTGATACGTTAAGGGCATTAATTAATGCAACAAAAACTCCTGATGCAGATTTTTCAAGAAGCCTTCCGACAACTCTAAGACTGGGAGCTACTTATAAATTCTTCAGAACTTCATCTGCTGCAAATGATGAACAGGAATTTGCAAGAGTGTCAATGGATCTTATACAAGGTGTGGTAAAGAACGTTGCCGGGAATACAACAAAAACTATTTTAGCTCTTGGCGGTGAGTTTGCTTATACTTCATTCCTTTTGCAAAGGCTGGGAATGATTTTCGGAGGAGATGAAAAATATACTCTTTCAGCAGGATTGGGATTGGATACAAAGCATGTCTTAATAGATATTGGAACCCACAATATTCTTACCTTATTTAATATTAAATCTGCATCAAAGATCTCCGGCGGAATAAATATAAAATTCAGATTCTAAACACCGTTTAAACAGCCGTTGTTTGTGTTTCTTTCCTAATTATCGGAATGCCAACAACAACCATCTTATCATTTAACCAAACTATCCTGATACATCTCACGAAGCAGGGGAGTCATCCTATACCTGTCATCTCCTAGTTCATTATGCAACTTGATCAATAAATTATATATCACATCAATACCGATTAACTCACACCATTCAAATGGACCGAATGGATAGTTCGTTCCTAACTTCATTGCAGTATTAATATCTGCTTCAGATGATGTACCTTCCTGCTTTACAAGAAATGCTTCGTTTATTATCAGGCAGATTATCCGTAAAGCTATCATTCCGGTACGATCAGTAACTTTATGAATATTTCTAGATCCTTCAAAAACTGAAACTGCGCTAATATAAAATTTCTCATCTGTATGTTCAGTTGATGATACTTCAATACCTTTACCTTTTGAAAAACCGGAATATAAAGATATCCCGATTAAGCTGCTTTTCAATCCTGTTCCTACATATTGCTCTCTTAATGAAATCACATTTGAACAAGATAATACAGGAACAGAATCTCCGTAAGTCTGTTCTATCAATGAAAGATTTTTAAACTTTAAATCTTTATCATAAATTGTAGATTCAATTATAAGGTCAGGCTTTTTAGAAGTAAATTCAGAATCTTTTAACAGATCTTTTATTTCAGAATTCAAAGCTTCATTTGCGCCAAAGATCAGTATTTTTTTCATGTTAAAGCTATGGACGATATTAAAAAATATTTAGATAATATTTACAGAAAATATAAGAAAAAACATTCTTCAAAAGACCCTGTCTGGATACTTCATGAATATTCTAATCCGAAAGATATTGAAATTCTCGGGCTGATAATTTCCTGTTTTTGCTATGGAAGAGTTGATCAGATAAATCTATTCATTAAGAATTTTCTTCATCAAACCTCTGAAAATGTTTATGAATTTACCCTTAATTTTGACTATGTTAAAGACAAAAAGCGAATTGAAAAGTTATACTACAGGTTTAATGATCATTTCGATCTTGCATCCTTACTCGATAATATAAAAGCCGCACTAATTTCAAATGGCTCCCTTGAAGAAACATTTCTGAAGTATTATAGTAAAAATGATGAGAACATTATTAATGGATTGGAAGGATTCACAAATAAGCTAAGATCATCAAAGCATAATAATTCTAAAGCATACAGTTACCTCATTCCAAATGTTTTAAAGAACTCAACTTGTAAAAGATTAAATTTATATCTGAGATGGATGGTTAGACAAGATGAAATAGATTTAGGTATTTGGAGCAAGAACATTAAAACATCAAAACTAATAATCCCCGTGGACACGCATGTTTATAAAATTGCTCGCCATTTGGATTTAGTTCAAAGAAAATCCTGCGACCTTAAATTCGCAATAGAATTAACAAACAAACTAAAACAATTCGATCCAACCGACCCCGTAAAATATGATTTCGCATTATGTCATGTTGGAATTGATAAGAATTATTGATGTTTATTCTATTTTAATCCTTTAAGGAACTAGAGATATTGATAATTAATTAAAAAGTAAATAGATTGTATCATATAACAAACTTAAGATGAATTTATTAAAATTTAAAATATTTGTTTATTCAATTTTCGTAGTTACTATTCTTTTTTGTTTTGAAGGATTCAATTTGAATGACTTTTACCACTTCGGATCAAATTTTAATTCTAGAGAATTACCTCATGAACTTCCTGTAAAAGGCTTTACGAACTGTATCCATAACTCTGCTCCAAACTATCCTGTTTCATTTGAACGATCAAAGATTATATCAATGATGGAAAATGAACTTCATTTTAATGCAACAGTAACTTATGACCCTCCTAAAGGAAGTATTTTATATGGCCAACCCGGAGCAGACTTAACGAAAGATCAAATTGAAAATACAAATAAGTTAATTGATTCACTTTCTAATCATTCAATTTATTTGTTAATGCAAAGAGCTAAAATAGAAAAGCCATGTTACGGTCAAAGATGTGTTTATGAAGTAACTCAACCCGGTTATAATTATTCCGGTTCATTGCCTAATGATGGTTTCGCATTCCGGGATACAAAAGGAGAATTTATTCAAGATGGAAATGTAACTGCTTTACATCTAGATCCTCTGCAGAATACTCCCGGATATATAGCTGAAAATATTTATGAAAATCTGCAGCACACAGATTTTCGTGATTTTCTTGGTTACTCATCAGATCTGGGCAGCTGGCACTTGAAGCCTAATTTGAAAATAAATCTATCCGAAGCTAACAATCCTTCAAGTCAGGAAAATATAGTTATCGAGATCCGAGTAATTAGTTTTGCAGGCAATCTCATTAAAACAATTCCCATTAGAGTAAAAGATTTTAAGATAAATAATGGTTCCTATCCTAGTGGTTATATAAATGATTTCAATATCCCGAAATTATTGGAAATATCAGGTTCTGATCTGGCAGGGAATATGAATTACAATGATATTCTAAAATGGGATAATGATTGCAAAGTAGATTTCAAAATTTTCTGGAACGGAAAAACTGAAATTTGGTTCAATAAGCTTATTGTAGATGATAATGTAGCTGACTCATTGTTTAAAGGATATTTCGACAAAGATATTTTAAATGAGGCAAATGCTGCAGATGGAATTAGAACCCCGGCAAAATTAAATGACAATTTCATATGCAGCATTGATGAGCTGACTTATTCCGATATTCCTTGTATTGAATATGTTCAGGAAAAATACAAAGAGGGAAGAATAGATCAAAGCAATCTTAAAATTAATTACGCTCCTAACCAATGGATATACGATAAAGGTCTGAAAAGAAATGATGCCGGAATGACAACCTTTATGAAAAGAATTCAGCCAAAGATATTTAATATAGATATCCATGCAGTCCCTTTTGCATATCCTGAAAATCTACAACTTCATGGACCAGTTTCTGCTTTCGGTATAGTCCTTCAAAATGATATAAAGCCACTTTCCTTTTTAAAATATAATGAAGCATTGCAATTAGAAATGGGCTCGGAGAAAGCAAAGAATTCACAATTTAACTGGGGTTCTTATGTTAATCAAATTTCAACATTCCGTGAATCAGCTAAAAATAATATTCAACAGGATTTCCATTTTGTAGTACAGCCGCAGCTGCAATCTAATATGACACTCGTTGAAGATGGAGGTGATCATGTTTTAAAATGGACTAATACCCGCGAGCCAACTAACGAAGAGATCCAAATGCAGGCAATGCTTGCAATTGCGCATGGAGCTGATGGATTGGATTGGTTCTGGATGCTTTCACTAAATGAAGACTTCAAAGATCCAAATCAGGCAGTTATCTATGGTCTGGTCAGTATAGATCCGGGCAATGATGTATATTTGAAACCAAGAAATTCAAATATTTTCGGACAAAATAAATTTGACTATGTAGCTTTGATGAATTTAAAGATCATGAAATGGAAGCCATGGTTGGATAAGATAAAGTGGACTGATGGTTACAGTTTGCATGCAGAATCCGATAAAGCATTTTCGAAGTATATCAGTAATATAAAAAGTATTAAAGCAGTATATGATAATGGTATTAAGTTTGCAAATGAAAATGATCTTTTAAAGGATAGGTATTGGGAGATCGGTTATTTTCAGCCAAAAGACAGAAGTGCAGATGATCCCGATAAATATTTTTTATTGGCAAACAGAAGATGTGTCCCGACTTACGGAAATACTCCAGATGGATTAAGAGCCTTACAGATCAAATTTAATAAGGATGAATTGTTTGGATCGGTCATCTGGAAATTAACTGATTTAAATACCGGTGCTTCAATTACTTTTAATAAAAATGAATCGAGTAATGGTGGATATATAGATCTGGGGAATGCAATTAGTTCATTAGGATATTTTAATCCCGGAGAAGGGAAGTTATTTAGATTGGCTCCGGTTAATTAATTCTCATTCTCACCATTTAGATACTTGTTCAGATGTTTTAGCTTCGGAACTAGGTGATAACAAAAAAGGCTTTGTGATTTTTCACAAAGCCTTTTGAATTTTAAAAACGTTCCCAAGCAAGAGCGTAGGAAAGAGTTGTAGAATTAGTAACTCTGGATCCCCGATAAAATTATTCGGGGAAACAGATATTATTATTCTTAATACATATCACCCATGCCGCCGCCCATTCCTGGAGGCATTCCCATCGGTGCTTTTTCTTTTTCAGGTTTCTCAACGATCGTAGCTTCGGTCATCAATAACATTGAAGCAACTGAAGCAGCATTCTCAAGTGCTACTCTTGTTACTTTTGTTGGATCGATAACACCTGCTTTAACGAGATCTTCATAGGTATCAGTTGCTGCATTGTAGCCATAGTTTCCTTTTTCTGCTTTAACCTTGTTAACTACTACTGAACCTTCAAGACCTGCATTGTTAACGATCTGTCTGATTGGCTCTTCAATAGCTTTTTTGATTATGTTTATTCCAAGAGAAATATCATGGTTAGCATCTTTCATCTTATCTAATCTTGATGATACTCTGATAAGAGCAACGCCGCCGCCGGGAACAATTCCTTCTTCAACTGCAGCTCTTGTTGCATGCAATGCATCTTCAACTCTTGCTTTCTTTTCTTTCATGTCTATTTCAGTAGCTGCGCCAATTTTCAGAACTGCAACTCCGCCTGAAAGCTTTGCAAGTCTTTCCTGTAATTTTTCTTTATCGTAATCAGATGTAGTCTTCTCAACCTGTGCTTTTATTTCATTAATTCTTTTCTTGATGTCTTCTGATTTTCCGGCACCTTCGATGAGAGTAGTATTGTCTTTGTCGATGGTTACTCTTTTTGCTGTACCTAAGTATGCAACTGTTGCATTCTCAAGCTTGTAACCCTGCTCTTCTGAGATCACTGTTCCTTTTGTAAGGATAGCAATATCCTCAAGCATAGCTTTTCTTCTGTCGCCGAATCCCGGAGCTTTTACTGCTGCAACTTTAAGTGTACCTCTTAATTTATTTACAACAAGTGTTGCAAGAGCTTCACCTTCGATATCTTCAGCAATGATCAATAAGCTTTTTCCGCCCTGAGCAGTTTTCTCAAGAATTGGAAGAAGGTCTTTCATTGTTGAGATCTTTTTGTCATGGATAAGAATGAACGGATCTTCTAATTCAGCTTCCATAGATTCTGCATTAGTAACGAAGTAAGGGGAGAGGTAACCTCTGTCAAACTGCATTCCTTCTACAACTTCAACATTTGTTTCAGTACCTTTTGCTTCTTCTACAGTGATAACACCATCTTTACCGACTTTTTCCATTGCCTGAGCAATAAGATCGCCGATGTAAGGATCGTTATTAGCTGAGATAGAACCAACCTGAGCTATTTCTTTATTTTCTTTTATTGGCTGAGAGATCTCTTTAAGACCTGTAACTATTTCAGCTACAGCTTTGTCGATTCCTCTTTTAAGATCCATAGGATTTGCACCGGAGTTAACGAACTTTAAGCCTTCTCTGAAAATAGCCTGAGCTAAAACAGTAGCTGTAGTTGTTCCGTCACCTGCAACGTCAGAAGTTTTTGAAGCAACTTCTTTAACCATTTGCGCACCCATGTTCTGGATAGGATCTTCGATTTCGATTTCTTTTGCAACGGTAACACCGTCTTTAGTTACAGTCGGAGCACCAAATTTTTTGTCGATCAATACGTTTCTTCCCTTAGGTCCTAAGGTTACTTTTACAGCATTAGCAAGAGTATCAACACCTATTTTCAGGGCTGCTCTCGCTTCTGTTTCAAAGTTTATTATTTTTGAAGCCATTTTATTTTATAAGTTTATGTTTATTAAAATTGTGTTTCTTTGTATTCCGTTACCGCATGATTGTCTTCGATTCGCGGACTTCGGGATTCCTGCTTTCGCAGGAATGACAAATAAATATTAGATTATCGCGTAAACGTCAGATTCTCTCATTATAAGATATTCCTGACCGTCAACAGTTATTTCAGTACCTGAATATTTACCGTAAAGAACTTTATCGCCTTTTTTTAATGTAAGGGGAGTTACTTTACCTTCTTCAGAAACTTTTCCTGTTCCAACAGCCATAATTTCGCCCTGCATAGGCTTTTCCTGTGCTGTGTCGGGAAGTATGATCCCGCCTTTTGTTACTTCTTCAGGAGCAGCAGCTTTCACTACTATCCTGTCGTGGAGTGGTTTAATGTTCATTTTTTTGTTAATATTGGTTAATAAATTTAAAATTACGATTATTAGCAGTCTAAATGACTGAGTGCTAATTTAATCACATTGAATAGTGAAATCAAGTCAGTGATATATGGCTATTCTTGTAACTTTTAGGTTTTTTCTTAACAAAAATACTGCTATATTTTCTATTCCACAATATTTCAAATTAAAATAAAAAAGAAAGTTATGAAAAAATTATTTTCTATTGTTATTGTATTTACTGCAATGATGGTCTCACAGAATTCATTTGCACAGCTTCACTTCCAGGAAGATTTTGCTTATCCTGCTGGGGATACATTAGGAGCGCATGGTTGGGTATATAATTCAGGCGGAACTGTAAATACATTGGCAGTAACAGCTCCGGGATTAGTATTTACAGGGTATCCTTCATCAGGTATCGGAAATGCATGTACACTTAGATCAACAGGAAACGATCAGTATAAAAATTTCACATCTGCAGATTCAACCGGATCGCTTTATGCTGCTTTCATGGTTAGAATTGATACAGCCAAAGCTATTGGTGATTATTTTTTCGCATTGATCTCAAGCACTTCATCAACAAATTATGCTGCAAGAGTTTATGCAAAAGATTCATTAGGAATGGTGTCTTTCGGTATTTCAAAAGGAACACTTGCATCTGGTCAGGGCTTTTCAGCACCGATCTATGTAAAAGGAACTACGTATGTATTAGTTGCAAAGTATAAATTCAATCCTTCAACCGGAGATG
>JBBRMY010000084.1:0-11841 GCA_038230595.1 Ignavibacteria bacterium | reverse complement strand
CAGACTTGATCCGTCAAAGCTCACATTATAAGATCCTGCAGTCATGAACTGGCTTACAAGTGTATTAACTTCTTTTCCAAGAATATCATAAACTTTCAGTACAGTGTTTCCCGAAACAGGAATGTTGAACCTGATCTGAGTAACTGGATTGAATGGATTTGGATAATTCTGAGATAATGAATACTGTGGAAGTACTACATTATTATTAATTATTCCAACAGGTATAACTGAACCGAAGTCTGCATTTTTTCTTGGTACAACTCTCCAGTTACTGAATGCAAAGAAAAGCACACCCTGATAAAAGCTTACTGTATCGTTTTTAGTCAATAGAGTCTTTCCGGCAGTAACACCATCCCAGTTATTTGTGAATGTATGTCCGCCATCCTGAAGCTCAATTCTAGCATTAACATTGGAAGCATCTTTTACGAGTATTTCACCAAAATTCCTTCTGAATGCTGAATCAGGTAATGTCTCAGTTGTAGTACATGAAATTCCAATACCTGCATTAGCGCATGAGATAGTTGACTTAGTATTAATCCTGACTAATACACTTTCCCATATTTCTATGGAAGGATCTCCATCCAATTTTGTATTTGAGAGTACTGAAGTAGTAAGTATTTCAGGGTTAGGTAAAGGATTACCAGTCGAAAGAACCTGTATATCTGAAGGAGCTGTAAGATCGATTCTGGTAACTCCAAAATTTTCTTCTACAGATCCTTTTACTCTTACTCTGTCACCTCTTCTTACTATATCTGTAGGTCCACCAAAGATCCAGATACCACTATTAGGACCTTGTCCGTTTTGGATCATCACTCTTCTTGGAGAAGTTTGTGTACCACCTGAACTTGTATAGTTGAAATTTCTTATGTCTGAAGTATCTGCAGTACATATTCCTTCAATTCCTCTCACGTTAGCAAGCTCAAATCCTGAATGTCCCCCGCTGTTTGGACAATACTGTACATCCTGAATTGAAAGTGAATCTGATGATTTTACAACATAAAAAAGTTTTGATCTTAATGTATCTGATGGAAGATATTTTACTGCTCCTAGATTGTCAGTTGCCTTAATAAAATATTCTACTAAAGTTCCTAAAGGAGCTGAAGGAATATTTCCTGAATAAATATTTCCTGTAACAAGAGGCATATTAACTGTTGTAAAAGCGCCTCCGTTAAATTTGTAAAGCAAGCTCACATTTGCAACTGTCATTAGACTTAAAGAAGGGTCAGTTGCTGTAACTGTTATTGAAGGACTGTCTGTTGGTGTTGGAACTCCTGGATTTCTTGTTGGAGCTGAAATGATCGGTGGAGCATTTCCTAAACTTAAGTCGTTAGGATAGATAGGAACGATCGCAAAAGGTAACTGATTTCCAAATGTACCTTCTGCATTTGTATTAATAATAACACCTCTTATATAGTTTACTGCTGCTCCGATCGGAGGATTTGTATATCCCGGTACTAATGTATCACCTGAAGGTGATGTTGAAAAGAAATTAGAGAAATCTCTCATATAAAGCTTATTACCATTGTCATCTATAATACTGAATGGCTGTCTGCTTGCAAGTCCCGGACCTATTGTAACATTACGGAATTCAACATACATTCCTTCATATTTTTCACCGCCTACATAGTTAATTGTTCCACCAGGACTTGGATAATCACCTGTAGCAAAATCTGTAATACTTACTGGCTTTGGAACTGGTCTTTTACCAGTAGGGTTTAAAATTGAAATCTGTAAAGGTGCGGATAATGTATCAACAGCTATCTGTGTTAATGAACCTGATCCATTAACAATTGAACCGCCATAAAACTCCTGTACATAACCCTTAACTCTTATGATCGCGCCTGTGTCTATAACATCAATAAGTGTTTGAGGTCCTCTGGTTCCTTGTCTTACTACTATACCGCCGTAAAGTCCGTTATTAGTATCCTGAAGATAACAAGTCCAGCTTGTTGTTCCTCTTAAAAGTACTTTGTTGTTTCCGTTTGCAGGTGAAACTCTTGGTGGTGCTACAACTCGTCCAACTATTGTTACTGAATCTCCAACAATGTTTGATCTGTCTTTTCCTGCTAAAAGTGAATCATCTCCTTTAAATTGGATTTCCTGGATTGTAACTGCTCTGAATGGAGGCAGTAAATTGAATCCCAATGAATAAACAATATAAACGCAGAATAATACCAGCGGTAAATAATGTAATTTTTTCATAGTGTTATTTTTGATTTTATTTTTATTTTACGATTAAGAATTTTCCTTTTTTTATCTTGCCTGTGCTAAGATCATTTACAGTAAATATATATAAGCCTGTCGCAATTGCTTGATCATTCCTCGATATCATATCCCATGCATGCTCACCTCCGGATAATTTTTGATTTCCGTCAGTATATGTTCTGAACCAGCTGATATCAGAGCCATTATAAGTTGCAGCATCATGACTGATCTTATCAACAAGATCACCAGCAATTGTCCAAATAGATATTTCACACTTCGATGGTAAATTAAAGAAATATAATTTCCTAAGAGTTTCCTTTTTAGCTCCTGTTCCGTCCCATATTGCACTGCCGTAATATGGATTTGGATACACTCCGACTTCCGCATCCGGATTATTATTTGCCGGCGAGCCTACAAATATTCTTCTTGAATTACTTAATACAGCGCTTTCCAGAGAGCCCAGCTGCTGTGAAGGATCTCCTTTATCAAAAGATGTAACAGAATAAATATATTGAAATCCATTTAGCTGATTTGGAAATTCAAATTTATACCAGTATTGATTTGTATCGCCTTCAAACATTATTGGAGTGGCAAGTTTAATAAATCCAAAACCGGTGTTATTTGAATAAGCATTATGAGCAGAATCAAATTCCGCGATCAGCTTCAGGTCCTGAGTAAGATCTGAACTTAGATTAAGATCAAATCCCGGATTAGTTCGGTAAATTCTATAACCTTCAAAATCTCGTAAGTTAGAGATAGGATCAACAGAACGCTCTGCATTTGCTGCCCAGTATAATGTTACTTTTTTATCTTCTACTACATAATGTGTTATTGGATTATCAGGAGGAGCAGGAAGCTTGTATCCATTATCATAAGCTCTCTGAGCCCAGCCTGCGCTGGTATATAGATTTAGTTTTTGAAATTCAGTGTCCATTGTTGCAGGATCAGTACCGTTTTTCTTTGCGCATATTACAGCATAAACTATATTCAACGTATCCTGATTATATCTTAAAGAAAATTTGGAATTATCTGTATTTCTGAACGGACCATAAGACAATAAAGTTGTTCTGTTTCCCGGTGACTGTCTTAATTGGTTTATTCTGTTTGAGTCAATGAAAGTTACAGGATTAATAGAAGCATATCCTTCCATTTTCTGAAATCTTCCGCCTTTTACAATAGGATCATTATCCTGAGTTGGCCAGAAATATACAGGATCATTTGAATTCTTGAATTGCCAGATAGTATAATGTGCACGGCTTTTTACTTTTTCACCTGAAGGTCTCGGATTTGCGCCAAGTATTTTAAGAGCTGCATAGTTATCCGTAAAGCCCGGGTCACCGCTATAGTCATATGCATATTCCATTGATAATGAATCTATAAAACCATTAGCTCCTTTATTAAAGAAAGAAGTTCCGGCTCCGCATCCGGGAGTTACATTTGTATTTCTAACAACGAAATCACTCCATACACCCAGATATAAGCTGTCTATTGGTCCGTTGTCTCCACGATAACCAATATTTACTATCTTATAATTGAATATTACCCAGTTGTTTGCAAAATTGAGATTATAACAGTATGTCTGAAGCATTACTTTTAAGCCAAGAGGAGTGTGATTCTGAACAAGGGTTCCGTTTATCACGACATTTGTATCGATAAACTCAGTTACAAAATCCTGATGTGATATTGCTTCAGGTCTGTAATTAGGGGATGTCTGAAGTGAAGATCTTTCGAGAATGTTTCCTCCGGGAGGGCTGGAAAATTCAAACCCTTCATTTCTTCCGGCTGTTGAAACATCTATTGCTCCGGTTGAAACAAGTACGTTTCCGTTCTTAACTCCGCCAACCCAGATGCCGCCAAGATAAAGGTTCTCTATTCCGGAATTTATCGGATACATGCAGGAAGGTTGTGTTCCGCAAAATCCTTTTCCCAATGTTCCGTAATTAGTAACAGTTAATGCTATATTTCCGACATTTGTATACTTGTTATTAATGTCACCTGCAATATCAAAAAATACATAACCGGTTATAGTTAAAAAAATAAAAAAGAGAGATAATAAAGCAGCAAGCTTTATAAATGATATTTTTATAGACAAAAGGTAGAAAATTAAATTATGTGCTTAGTTAAAATAGTGAATTAATGTAACGCGAATTTAATGCGATTGTAAAGCGAATGTAACCCCAATGTAATAGAATATAGCGAATTTTTATGACGAATATTAAATAAAAAAGAAGTCATTACTATTAAAGTCATGACTTCTTTTTAATTGAAAACTTATTTTACCAGCATCATTTTTTTTATCTCAGAACCAGTCTCCGATTCCAGCTTATAAAAATATAGCCCGCTTGAAAGATTATACTTTGCAGCATCAAAGCTTAATGTATTTGATCCTGAAGGATACTGCTTATTATCAATAAGTGTAGCAGCTATCTTTCCTGACATATCAAAAACTTTCAGACTTACAATGCCGGGCTTATACAAATCAAAGCTTATATTCGTTGTTGGATTGAACGGGTTCGGATAATTTTGTAAAAGCTTGAAATTATTTACAATAGTGGAATTATTGTTTATTCCTGTTGCTGTAATATTGATAACTTTATTACTAGCAAAATTCCACCTATCATCATCTGTACTCTGATCAACTATGACAGAATTACCATTAGCATAAATTGTATCATGTCCATTTGGCATATTCGGAGCAATATATTTAAAATAAAAATAGATAGTATCCAGTGAAGGAAGTTTTGGATACCTGTGATTTAGCTCGATCCTGTTTACAGAATCAGGAGTGCCACCATAATATTGAACCATTCCGGTTTTTAAAGATGTGTCTGAAGGCGAGGGCAGAAGATTTCCAAAATAAGTTGCTATCTTGCATCCTGCCGCACTATCAGGACCGCCTGATATTTTCAAAACATAGTTAGCAGTATCTCTTGCTCTTACATTTGAAGGTCCAACAATAAGTACGCTTACAAATGGTGATGGCTTTGTATCTCCATGACAGATACATCCCTGGAATTGACCACCGGGTCTTTTTGTAACAGGTCCCGGATAACCATCATGAAATGCAGTGAGATTTAAATACAGTATAGTTGAAAAGCAAATTATCGACACAGTAATTAGTAATGGTTTCAGCTTCATAGTAATCAAAGAATGTTTAATGAATTTATATTCAGCACATTTAATATTCAATAACGTAATTCGTACATAGGCATTATAATTATGATCTGTATTAAAATTTTAATGCATAACTTGTTTATATAAACTATAAAATTAACATATTAAACCTAAGTGATTTTTACTATTTTAATCTTTCATACAAAATAAATTTCAATTCAATTTTTCTGATAATTTTTTGAAGTATTCCTATCTTATAAAAGAATCACTCCGCGGCTTCAGCTCAGCAAAAATTTCCACTTTTGCTTCGATCTTTACAATTACGTTATCACTGATAATCATCGCTATATATTTTTCATTATCTCTCAGTTCAACCAAGCTTGCAAAGTCCATCAAGGATAAGGTAGAACTGGAAGCTTTTATTCAAGACGGATACAATATCAATGAGCTTGATTCCTTAAAAGAAAAGATAAAGCGTATCGGCGGCGTTAAGCAGGTAAACTTTATCTCAAAAGAAGAAGCAGCAAAGATCTTTGAAAAAGATTATGGCAAGGAAATGCTGGAACTCTTTGAAACTAATCCCCTGCCCGCTTCTTTTAAAATAACAGTCTATGAAGAATATAAAACTATTGAAAAGATCGAGAAAATTAAGAAACAGATCGCTGAGCAGATGTACATAACAGACATTGTTTATCCTCAGAAAAATCTTGAGATTATTGAAAAGAGCACTTCCGGTATTTTATTCCTTAATTTAGTCATACTTGTTATAATAACTTTATCCTCAATTTTTCTGGTCTCCAATACAATACGCCTTGTAATTTCTTCAAAGGTAAAGCTGATCAATACTCTGAAGCTTCTTGGTGCAACCAGACCATATATCCGCTCCCCTTTTTTAATAGAAGGATTTATTCAGGGGCTGCTCGGAGGTATTATTGCAGTAGTCATCCTCTATGGTATCTTTGAATATTTTACAAGAAAATTCGCTCAGTCAAGTATCAGTATTGAAGTTTTCGGTCCCGCGTATTTTATTTTACTTATAATTCTTGGAATACTGTTAGGTGTATCAGGCAGCGCAATTTCAGTAAGAAGATTTCTTAAATTTGATAATTAATAAAAAATAATTTTATGTTAAAAGCCGGTGATAAAGCTCCAGATTTCTCAGTTTTAAATGATGAAGGCAAAGAAGTTTCTCTTAAAAGTCTGAAAGGGAAAAAAGTAGTTCTGTATTTTTACCCCAAAGACGATACTTCCGGATGCACAGCAGAATCGTGCGATTTCCGTGATAACATTAAGCAGTTTGAAAATAATAATACAGTAATCCTTGGAATTAGTAAGGACAGTGTTAAGTCCCACGTTAAGTTCAAAGAAAAATTTGATCTTCCTTTTCCTCTTCTGAGTGATGAATCGCTTCAGATGATAAAAGATTACGATGTCTGGAAAGAAAAAAGCATGTATGGTAAAAAGTATATGGGTGTTGAAAGAACAACTTTTATTATTGATGAAAAAGGAATAATAAAAGAAGTTTTTGAAAAAGTAAAAGTTCCGGATCATGTTCAGGAAGTTTTACAAAAAATTTAGTATTTTACCTTCATCATTTATACTTTCAATAACCTAAACTAAAAAAATGAACAAGTACCTTACCGAATTTATCGGGACCTTCTTTCTTGTTTTCGTCATAGGCTTAACTGTAAATCTCGCTAACCCTTTTGCTGCCCTCGCCATAGCTTCTGTCCTAATGGGTATGATCTACATGGGAGGAAATATTTCCGGCGCACATTATAATCCTGCAATAACCCTTGCAATATTTATCCGGGGAAGAATTAATGCAAAGAATATGGTGATATACTGGATCGCTCAGATGCTTGGAGCTCTTGTTGCTTCTCTTATGGTAAACTATATTTCCGGAAAAGTATTTATTCCTTCACCTACTGCTGATTATGGATTTATAAAAGCTTTCCTAATTGAAATTCTATTCACATTTGCTTTGGCAACTGTTATTCTGAATGTTGCAACCACAAAAGCTGCCGCCGGTAATAGTTATTACGGTCTGGCTATCGGCTTTACAGTGTTTGCTGCAGCTATAGCAGGCGGAAGTATTTCAGGCGGCGCTTATAATCCTGCAGTTGGAGTTGCTCCATTACTGATCAGCTTTATTTCCGGAAACGGACATATAGAAAACGTTGGCTTCTACATCGCCGGTCCTTCTATAGGTGCAACGATTGCTGCTTTTGCTTTTCGAGTTATGAACCCTACTGAGGATTTCAACAGAAATATGTAAAGAATATTAACAAAATAAATTTCTTGTAGAGACGCATACTTGCGTCTCAGGAATACATTTTAAAAAAGCAGCCATTCGGCTGCTTTTTTTATGTACTCCCCTGACACCCCGCTGTTACATTCCCCCGAATGTTTCCATCGGGGGTCCAGAGTCCTAACAACACCCCCGCAGTTGGTGAAAACACCTGCAGCGGAAGATACGTAGGGGCATCATTTATGATGCCCGCATCCTTATGGTGGCTGTTGGTGAAAACACCAACAGCGGATTTGAGCAACACCAACAGCGGAAGTAAAATAAAAAAAGCGCCGGTTTTGCCGGCGCTTTTTTGTCGCTGATATAATGGATCCCCGATAAAAACATTCGGGGATGACGTTTATTTGCATTCGAAATTAAACACTACTTCACAAGCATCATTCGCTTAGTGTCTGCGAAGTCAGAGGATTCAAGCTTGTAATAATAAACTCCGCTTGAAAGCTTGCTTGCATCAAAGCTATATGAATAACTTCCGGCTTGCTGAATTCCATTTACTAATGTAGCAACTTCTTTTCCAAGCATATCATATACCTTTAAAGAAGTAAATCCGCTCTTCACTAAAGAGAAATTAATATTTGTTGTCGGATTGAATGGATTCGGAAAGTTCTGTGATAAAGAATATTTAGATGGTAGTAATGGATCAAAAGTATTGATTCCAAGAACCGTATTATATTTTATCTTTGCATTATTTGCATTTATCTGAAGATTAACTAAATTATCAGCTGCTACTAATGCATAAGCAATTATGATCTCTTGACCCGGAGCAATTGTATATGGTCCGCTGCCGTAAGATGCTGAAACGTCTGAGCCTGTACCTGCTACTCCTGCTGCGGTTCGACCTATACCGCTGGATATAGACTGAAATTTTTCCGCATCAGTAAATCCGTCATATACACCAAATGGATTTCCTGCTAGAGTATTATCATTATCTATTGCCCACCAAGTAGGTGTTCCCGGCGATAAAAGAGTCATTCCTGTATATGTTGTCGGAACATTATCCGATCTGTAAACATATCCAATCTTATTAACGGCATCATAATTTGCTTTGTTGTTTGCTCCGCCAGTTCCAATATCCCAGTCATCATAAATACCCATATAAAAATTTGATATAGTGGCGGCAGTTGTATTCTTAATTCTGTATCTCATAATAATGTAATCATCATTCGCAGCATCATTCCATTCGTAAGCGGCTTCCTTAATATCAAGCCCTACTGTTGAAGCTCCGCCGTTTGCATCTGTGAATTGACAGTTACCATCCTGATTTGAAACTACACCCGGCTGAGTGATCTGGAATGGAAGAACATTTACAAAATCTGCATCCTGAACTGCGCCGTTATTTAAAGCACCTCTTACATTGTTAACCATTTTTGAAGTTGAATACCCTGCTATAATTCCGGCTTCATAAGAAAGCGTTCCCGGTGCATTATTATATAAAAATCCTATTCCCTGTAAGTTTGTTGAGAAATCATTGTATCCTATTAATCCTGTTCCGTTGAGTGTTGTTGCAATCTTATTAATGTTCATATCAAAATAAGCAGGATTTATCACAACTGTAAACTGATCAAAGTCAGAATAAGTACCATCAGTAAAAGTTATTTTAAATGTTGCTTTAGTATTTGAAGGAGCAGTCGCATTTACTCTTACTAAGAATGGATTTGCATTATTGTTTGCAGTTCCTAAAGTTCCGATAGCCCCAAGTGTTGCATTTCCATTTAAGATCGTAACAGCAGTTGACGTTGTTGTAAGAACGGCTGTACAATTTACTGTAGGATCAAGATAGTTTACGAATGTTCCTCTTATTCTCAATGTATCATTTGGCTGAGGTACATTGTTATTATTATCAGTGACTACTGTTGATTGAATTCTGACAGATGGTGAACTTATTGTCAATCCTCTAAGCATATTAATTCTTCCTCTTCCGAGTAAGCCTGCATAAGATGGATTTAAAGCATCAATATTATCGCATGTCATTCTTAATTTTTCACCAACCTGTAATCCGTTATAAGCCGGGAATTGTGATTTAATAATTGCTGCAACTCCGCAGGCAATTGGTGAAGCCATTGATGTACCGCTGAAGTTTGCATAACCGTTATCCCATAATGTACTTATAATTCCATTTCCCGGAGCGCATACGTCAACTACCGGACCATAATTTGAAAAGCTTGCTTTTGCATCAGTAGATGTTGTTGCTCCAACTCCTAAAACATATTTGAAACCTGCCGGATAGAATATTTCATTTGCTCCGTTATTTCCTGCGGCGCAAACAACAACTGCGTTTTTATTTATAGAAGCATAAGTAATAATATCTTGCTCAAACTGGCTTCCGCCTGATCCGCCCCATGAGCAGTTAATTATATTTGCGCCATGGTTTGCAGCATATTGAATTCCTTCGTAACCTGTAATTATATATCCTTCACCGCCGGGTCCTCTTGTGTCATTATCAGCAGCGCATTTTACTGCAAGAAATTTACATTTAAAGCCTGGTCCTGCGACACCGATTCCGTTATTTGTAACAGCGCAGGCATCGCCTGAAACGTGTGATCCGTGATTATTATTTGCACCCATGATCATAGGATTGTTATCACCAACTACATTGGCATAATCCGCTCCGCCAAGATCCCATCCTCTGAAATTATCAATATATCCGTCTCCGTCATTATCAATTCCGTCTATAGGGTCTGCATAATTCATTTTTAAATTCGCTGCAAGATCCGGATGATCCCAGTCTGTTCCTGAATCAACGATCGCTACAACAACATTCGTATCTCCCTGCTGTATATCCCAACCTGCTGGGCATTGTACTTTATTAATAGCATACTGGCTGCCAAGCTGCGGGTCGTTTGGTGTAAAGCATAATTTCTGAATGTAATGAGGATATGCATATTCAACTGTACCTGATGAATAGACCTGATTCACTGCATCTTCCATTGATATGTTCTTACTGTACTTTGTCTGGTAGATAAGGGAAAGATCTGCGTACTCAGCCCCCCATGAATTTTTTTCAGTGGCAGGCTTTTGCTCGCCGATAAATTTCTTTTCAACTGAAGATGCTCCTAAATAATCAAGCGAAGCTAATAATGAAGAATTATTGATCGCATTGTTCGAAGCGACTGATCTGAATTCTTCTTTTAGCTTAAATACAATTACGTTTGGGGTATAATCAATTGCCGTGATACTTTCCGGCATCTTGAAATATTTTACTTTAACAGGCTGATCATTATTTCTTGTTCCAAAGGAAAAGAATGTCACAACTGCAAGAAGTAAGGTAATTCCCATCAAGTTCTTTTTGAGGGTAGTCATCTTCATATTGATTTGGTTTATTGGTTGAATATTGTTTTTTGAATTTTGTTTTTTAGTGGACAGGTCTCGACCTGTCCGTACGTATTATTTCGGAATCCGTAGGGGCATCATTTATGATGCCCGCATGAATATTTATATTCTTTTATTTTCAGTATGGACAGGTCACGACCTGTCCGTACGTATCATATCTGTTTTCTGTAAGGACAGGTCGCGACCTGTCCGTACGAATTGTTCGGGATCCCCGATAAAAGCATTCGGGGATGACAATTAATCTGCGGAGCAGATTAATTGTCACTTTATCAATATCATCTTCTTTATATCAGTAAAATTCTGATCCTTCACTTCCATTTTATAATAATAGATACCGGATGCGACATTGTTATCTCTCGTATCAAATTCTACCTGGTAATTTCCGGCAGTTTTTAATCCGTTAACAAGTGTGGTAACTTCTTTTCCTAACATATCAAATATCTTTATAGTTACGAATGAATTTTTTGCAACCTGATAGGCGATAATTGTAGACGGATTGAACGGATTCGGATAGTTCTGTGAAAGAACATACGAAATAGGATTAATATTATTATTTCCAATTCCTGTTACAGTTCCTAATGGAAAATTGGTCGGCATTGCTGTTGTTGTATAATAAGCTGTTACCTGGTTTGTATCAGTAAGTCCAAGATTAACTGTCTTCGATCCGGATGCCAGAGCAGTTGTTCTTGCAACAAGCAGCAAATTTCTTGCTGTATCCAGGAACTTAAATTTAAGCGAATCAAATGTCAGCGGACCAGTTGTATATGGAATGCTTTTTAATTTTTTGTCACCAGCGTTTACAATTCCATTTTTATCTTTATCCCAATACAAATCGAAAGATATTACATCTGTTACCAAAGCTGTAGTGGACATTCCGAACT
>JBBRMY010000083.1:0-11891 GCA_038230595.1 Ignavibacteria bacterium | reverse complement strand
TTTTTTCTTTCTACAAACAGGTCGCTCCTACGGAGCTAAAATGATATGTTATTACTTTCTACAAACAGACCGATCCTACGGAGCTAAATATATATGTTAATACTTTCTACAAACAGGTCGCTCCTACGGAGCTAAATGTATAAGTAATTTCTTTCTAAAAACACGTATCCCCAAATGAGCTACTATTTTATGATCTAACTGAAAACGGGATAGAAGCAAATTCTATCCCGTTCTCATAAATAGAAAAGGTTGAAAATAATTTTCAGCCTTTTCTATTTTAAAATGTGTATAATCTTATTTTAACAATATCATCTTTCTGGTCTCAACAAAATCCCCGGCGATTAACTTATAAAAATATATTCCGCTTTGATAATTTGAAGCATTCCAATCAACAACGTGGGATCCTTTATTTATTCTTCCATCAACCAATGAAGAAATTTCTTTTCCCTGAATATTATAAACCTTCAATGAAACAATTGAATTGACCGGCAGATCAAAATTAATTTTTGTCGTTGGATTGAAAGGATTTGGGAAATTCTGATGAAGAGAATATTTAGATGCAGCTTCGGAAATTGTAGTTATTCCTGTTGGATTGCCCAATGGATTTCGGGCATAATAAATATCTTCATTTGAATTTCTTGCGTCATGCCAAATTACATGTACTGTTGTACCTGAAACCGATACAGAAGCGTCCCTTGCAAAGCTTACTATATCAGAAAGTCTCTGATCACCACCCCAGGTTATACCTGAATTTGTTGATCGCATATAATAAATCCCTCCGTTACCATGATACACAACGTGAACATTTGTGCTGCTTATACTTATTGCAGGATTTGAAGAACTGAATACATTACTTGTTAATTTCGTATCAGTACCCCATGTGAGCCCTGAATTAGTAGAACGATTATAAAAAATTTCAGACTGTCCTGTACGGTTATCCAGCCATATCATTTGGGCTATTGTTCCCGAAATAGAAATAGTAGAATAAGTTGAAACACCCGGGTCATTTGTCAGCCTTGTATCAGTGCCGAAAGTTGTTCCGAAGTCTGTTGAGCGCTTATAGTATATTTCACCTGAACTTGAGCTTCTGTTATCCTGCCAGGAGGAGATAACAATATTTCCTGATGCTGAAACAGATGGTGAAAATGCTCCCGATCCTCCTGTATTTGAAAGCACCATATCACTGCTCCAAGTAATTCCCCCATCATTCGACTTTTTATAAAATATTTCAAAGCTACCGGTTTGTAAATCAACCCATACAACATTAACATTATTTCCTGAAACATAAATTGAAGGATCCTGAGAAATGCCAGAGCTAATTGTTAATCTTGTATCAGAACCCCAGTTTATACCGCCATCTGTCGAGCGCTTGTAATAGATCTCATAATCACCATCACGGTTATCATACCACACAACATTTACTAACAAGCCTGAAGCAGAAATGGCAGGGTGCAGGGATACACCTGCAGAATTTGTTAATCTTATGTCAGAACTCCATGTGAGACCTGAGTTGGTTGATCGCTTATAATAAATTTCCGTACTTGGATCACGGGAATCAGACCACACAGCATGAACTGAGCTTCCTGAAGCTGCAACAGAATTCAGTGTACTTAACGAGCTTCCGGGATCATTTGTGAGTTGTACTTCGGTTAACCATTGAGCAAAGCATCCGCTTGCCGAAAGTAAAAAAAATATTGTACAAATAATTTTTTTCATAATTGTTAGTTTTAATTTTATTTTAATAACATCATTTTTTTTACTGACTGTGAGTTTCCTGTATTCAGCTTGTAAAAATAAATTCCGGTCGGATATTTACTGCCATTAAAATTTATTTCGTATTGCCCTGTACTAAGTTCTTTATTAATTAATGTTTCTATTTCTTTACCCTCTATATCATATACTTTAAGACTTGCAATGCCGGACTTACTAAGCTCAAATTTTATTTTTGTTTCCGGATTGAATGGATTCGGATAATTCTGGAACAGTTTAAAACTTTCAGCTATCTGAGAACTTATCGGATCGATACCAACAGTTATAGATTCTTTAGAAACAAAAAACAATGTATCTGAAATGGCAGAATAAGTACCTTTGTAACGATTTATAAGTGAAACAGATCTGTAATTTCTTCCCGGAGGCGAATTAAAGTTAGCATCGGAGAACCAGCTTTCACCACCGTTTGAAGATAATTTAATCGTGCCATTATTACCGGCGACAACAACACTGTCTGTTGTGTGGAAGTAAATACTTTTCAGATCGTTTGCTGTTCCACTTGATTTCAATACCCATGCTGCTCCATTGTCGGTTGATTTATAAATTTTACCTCCGGAACCAACTAAGCAGATTAGATTAGAACTGAAGTAAAGACCTTTTTTAGATATGTCATTAAAATTAACTGTTGTATCAGGTAAACTCACATTCAGCCAGTTCAATCCGCTGTTAGTACTTCTGAAGATTGTTCCTTTTTCACCTGCAACTATTACATTACCTGAATTTCCCGGATTAATTCCTACTGCTTTAAGATTTCTTGTAGTTCCAACGGGAATAACAGTCCATATATCTCCCGTGGGACTAATTAAAACAGTTCCGTTATCGCCTGCTGCATAAAAGAATCCATTGAAATCAACACTGTATAAATTTGCAGTTGTAGCGGTGGGAATAACATTCCAGGTATTACCCATATCAGTTGAACGGACGACGGTACCATTATTTCCAACAGCAACAACATTTCCATTACCACCTATAGAGGTGGTTACTTTAACATTATTCAACCGCTGAGTAGTACCGCTTACTTTTGTCTCAAATGTTAAAGCATTTTCTCCGGTCGATCTTGTAATTGAACCATTCTCTCCGACATAAATTGTATATTTAAAGCTGACCGAATTATCACCGGCTGCATTCTCTCCGCTAGCGTTGTAAGTTGTAGCATTAATAATATAGATGGCAAGATTTTGACATCCACCAAACCCTACTGCAAAGTAACAAATAACTGCTAACATGAATAAAGAAAATAATTTTTTCATCGCTAAATTATTAAGATTTTTAAAAAAGGCAGAACGTCAGTAAGATGATCTTTACTAAACGTTCATGCCCTGTCGTCCTCTTTTGAAGAGGTATAAAAGTATTATTTAAAATGAAAAAGAATTGAACAGCTTTAGGACGACAATTCAATCTATTCATTTTAGACTATAGCAGCAAAGAAATATTCATCTATTTGTGGCAGGAAATACTTTAATTTCAAATGGGAATGAAGAAACCTGTTGATTTTGAACTATAATTAGCAGAATTTATTATTTACACTTGTGGCAAATATTTTATGAAAAACAACCAATTAAAGGAGCTGTTTGGATCACTTAACAAAAATGAATTAAAAGAATTCAGTAAATTTCTCCGATCACCTTTTTTTAATAATCGAAGCGAAGTCATTCGATATTTCGATGCAATAAAGAAATTCTGGCCTGAATTCAATACAAAGAACCTGAATGAAGAAAATTTATTCAGCAAGGTATATACCGGAAAAAAATTCAGTAATGTTCTTATGAGAAAACTGAATTCTCTAACTACAAATCTTTTATTGGACTTTTTTGCAATTACAGGTTATCAGGAATGTAAGCTGGATTATAATGTTAAACTCGTGGAAATGCTGTACACGAAAAAACTTTTTCATCTATTTGAAAAAAAGAAAAATGCTATCGATGAGCTATTCAACAAAAGCGAACGGTCTTTTCCATATTATGAAGCAAAGTATAAATATACTACAATTGTTAACGGGTTTGCAATGAATTTGAACGAAAGATCAATGTTAAATATGCTTCAGAATGAAATTGATGATTTTATTGAGCATTTTCTTTCAGTCGCTTTGCTGCTTTACATCAGATTAGGAGAATGGGAAAGAGGAACTAATATTAAATATGATCTGAAGTTTTATGATGAAGTAATGAAGTATCTTTCATTGAACAAGACTGAAGAAGTAACACTGGCAACACTCTACTATAACATGCTTAAGATGCTGGAAACCGGAGAAGAGAAATACTTCTTTGAATTGCAAAGAAGCAGAGAAAAATTTGCTGAAAAGCTTTGCTTTAATGACGATTACAATATTGGAGTAGTATCAATTCAATTTTGTTACAAAAGAATAGAAAAAGGTGATATCAGGTTCAGAAAAGATCAGTTTGAAATTACAAAAAATATACTGACGAAAAATCTTTTACCGGAAGGCTTTGTAGAACCATACTTTTTTACAAATGCTGTAAGGAATGCTGTTAATGTAAATGAACTGAAGTGGGCTGAGAAATTTATAAAAGAGTATAAAGGAAGGCTTAATTCAGATATACAGGAAGAAATTACAGCTTATTCAACTGCGATTCTTGAATTTGGAAAAAAAGATTTTATTAAATCTCTAAATAATTTATCAAAGATCAATCTTGAAAGATCTTTTATGAAACTAGAAATTAAAAATTTACTGCTTATGAATTATTACGAATTGGGTTACACAGAAGAGATAATTTCATTGATAGATACATATAAACATTTTCTGCATCGGGAGACTAAGCTAAGCGAGCAATTTAAAAAAGCAAATTCTTTATTCTTAAGTCTTGTTTCAGAGTTGGTTAAAGCTGTTGCTAAAAAAGATTCTCACTCTGCAAATGAACTCAAAATGAAAATTGAGAGTACACCTTATTTCAGTCTGCAGGACTGGCTATTAAATAAGATAAATGAGTTATTGAAGTAGACAGCAGGTATGCATATCATAGAATTTAACGATTCGTCATTATCATCCGGTGTTTATTGTTATAAGTTGACAACGGGTAACTTTAGTGAAACTAAGAAAATGCTGCTGATAAAATAATTCAGTGTATGATGAATTATTTTAAAATATATTTTTGGTGTCAAAGTTCATTAAGTCGATTGAAAATAATAAAGCCTCCTAAATTTTAATTATTCAGAAGGCTATATCATGACCTTTTACCCCTATCCTTTTTAAAGGATTGGGTTTTTTGTTACTTCACCAGCATCATTTTCTTTTCATCAAGGAATGTACCGGCTGAAAGCCTGTATATATAAACTCCTGTTGAAATATTTGAAGCATCGAATTCAACTTCGTAATTTCCAGCCAGCTGGGAATTATTCACAAGAGTAGTAATTTCTTTTCCACTGAGATCATAAACTATCAGAGAAACAAATTGAGCAGACAGAAGTGAATATTTTATTTTAGTAACCGGATTGAAAGGGTTTGGATAGTTTTGAGATAAGCTGAATCTATCAGGTACTTCATTATTATTTCCAATACCTGTAGCGGTGAACGTATATTCAAATACACCCTGCCCTGTTGTTAAAGTCGGGTGCGCTCCACCTGCATACAAAGTATAATTGCCTGCATTTTTAAAATTCAAATTTCTGATAGAAGTCGTATTAGATAGAGTTCCTCCATTAAAATCTGTCCATAACCTTCCTCCATTTGTAGTTTTCCATACACCAATCCCTGAATTACCTGCATTTCCAAGCCCAACATAGAATTCATTCACGCTTCCCGGTTTTATGATGCAGCTTCTTGGAAGGGTTCCTACTGCATTCGGTAATCCTGTATGCATTCTTACCCAATTGGTTCCGCCATTTAAAGTTAAGAACATACCGGAAACAGAATCTGTGTTCATGAACATTCCTGCAAGAACTACTGCAGTATCCAAAGTACTGATGCTGAGACATCTTATCGGCTTATTATCAGTAGTTGCGGGGGGCAGTCCGTTTGAAACTTCAGTCCAGGTGGCAGCTCCATCAATAGTTTTATAAATCTTTGAAGGACCCATCTGAGTAGCGATATTAAATGATGTACCAGCATAAAGTGTATTTGGATTTTTGGGATTCATTGTAAGTGAAAGAAAATTTTTCACTGAACCTATACCCGTATTTGCAGGGACCCAAGACGTACCTCCGTTAGTTGTTTTATAAATTCCCTGCGGAGAATCAACTAAGCCGTCAAAGACAGCAATATACGCAATGAGAGGATCAGTTGGATGAACTGCAATTGACTGAATAGCAATAGAAGTTTCAACAATCCCGGTATTTATTAAAGTCCATGTAGCCCCGGCATCAGTTGATCTGTAAACTCCTGCACCTGCACCAGTCTGTGATGTTCCAACATAAATTACAGAGGGACTATTAACACAAATCTGCATGCATTGAATTGTAAGATTTGTAAGACCGGAATTTGACTGCACCCAGTTTAGACCTGAGTTAGTTGTTTTCCAAACGCCGGTGGTTACACTACCGGCATACATAGTTGATGGTGTACTGCTGTTGATAATTGTTGACCAGATTGGACCAGCGCCTGAAAGAGACGTTGACCAGATCTCAGGACCCTTTGAAGAAAAAATTGCAGCAGTTAAAAATGGCAGAACTAAAAAAAGCAGGAAAGACTTTCTCATAACAATTCTCCTTTTGTGTAAGGTTTGTTTAAAAATTATTTTCAAACATATGAGTGTGTGTAGTTTAAAATCTAATTTATTTATTATGATTAGTCAATACATATAAAGGAGGGATTGCAGAGTTTTTAAATCTTCCATTAATATTCTTTAATTACTTTTCCGTTTTCGTATATGTAAGTTTTTGTTAATGTTCCATCAGGCGCAAAATCCTTCCATTCACCATCCTGAACACTACATAAACCTCTGCTTTTCAGATCACTCCGGTCATCAGTAGTATTAGAAAGATATTGACCTGTAGATCTAATTGTGCCGTTTGGGTAAAATGCTGTATAGATTCCGATATGGCATTCATTGTATGATAAAGCAATAAATGTCATTACAGATGATTGCTCGTCTTTTGTCTGCTCATAATGACGCTCCCAATAAACTCTGTTCCCAAAATATATCGGAGGCATTTTCCCAAAACCATAGGTAGATACTGTGTCGATGGTTTGAGAATTGCATATCGATGTAAATGCCGCTATAAAAAATAATACTGAGATTATTTTTTTCATATTTGTTCCTTAGAAGTTATTTAGATAATTATATTTAGTCCCAGATCGAGAGAGAAGATAATTGCTGAAGATCATACTCAAGAAAGCGATATACCGGAAGGAGATCAGAAAAAAGTTAACATTTAAATAACATATGCCCCCAACTTTCGTTTAAATATAACAATCGGATAATAATAAAAAAATAAAAAAAACCGGACTGCAAGTGCAATCCGGCTTTATATGAAAATTATATATAAAATAATTACTTCCTGAATTCCTGAATGTCTTCTTTAATTTTTACAATTCTGTTATCAGGATTCGGGTGAGTGCTAAGGAATTCAGGATTTTTATTTTTTCCTGATGCTTCATTGAGTATTTCCATAACTTCTATCATAGCTTCGGGTTTATATCCGGATTGTATCAGATATTTAACTCCGAATTTATCTGCTTCAAGCTCATCATTTCTGCTATACTTTAATCCGACCATCTGACCAATATACTGGGATATCATTGCACTGCTATATCCCCCGCTTCCCACTTGTGTAGCCATAACTAGCTGCTGGGTCAATTCCTGCTTTGCCATTTGCTCTGAACTATGCCTGTTGATCACATGACCTACCTCATGCCCTAATACTCCTGCAAGCTGATCTTCTGTGGTTAACAGTTTATACAAACCTGTAGTTATGAATATCTGACCTCCGGGTAATGCAAATGCATTTATTGTTTTAGCATCTGCCAGGAGATGAAAATCAAATTTAAATGGAGACTTACCGGCTTCGGTTTTCGCTACTACATTTGCGCCGATTCTATCGACTCTCGCATTCGCATTTGGATCGTTTGACTCTCCACCCATTTCGCTTACCATCTGAGGAGTGCTTTGAAGTCCTAATGCGATTTCCTGATCAACTGAAAGATTAACTCTTTGCTTTTCACCTGTTACGGGATTTGTTTGAGTTTTTGTGAGATATGTAACAAAACCTATAAGAGCTATTACTACTCCTATTATTAAGCGGCCTTTAATTCCCTGCATGATTTTTTAATTAAAGTTAGACTATTTAAGTAATACTATTTATGAGATTTTTTCGTTCCTGAAATTTTAAGAAGGATCTTTGATAATTATAATAATACATAATAAATATATATATTATGTTGGACAAAAGTGTTATTTTTTATGACTCCAATCACATCGATCTAAATGAAAATTAAGCTTTTAATACTTGAAGATATAAAGGTGGCAGAATTAATGCAAACATGTCTGAAGCATGAACATTTAAATTTTACCGCTCTGGTAGTTGAGAATGAGGAAGAATATACAAACGCCCTTCTGACATTTTTACCGGACATTATTATATCTGATCATACACTTCCTTCGTTTACTTACCAGGTTGCAATTAATATTTTAAAAAATTCCGGGAAGAGAATACCTTTTATTTTAGTAACAGCCGCAGTTCCTGAGCAGTATGTAGCTCAATCCATTCACGAAGGTGTTTATGATTATGTATTAAAAGATAAAATTGATACCTTACCAGCCCGTGTTATTGATTCTATTAAAAAATGCTCAGTCGAATCAAGAATATAAAATTAAAGATAAAAGTAGATGTTTACTGAACAAAAAATCCCGCAATAAGCGGGATTTTTTGTTTTGTTTTGGAAAAGCAGAGTGGCTGTTGGTGACGTTCCGATAAATCGGAACTAAACACCAACAGCGGAGAAAATCAGTGGGATTTCTTGTTTTGTTTTGGAAAAGCAACCTGACAGGGAAAAGAACCTGTCAGGTTCATTAAAGTATAAACACTCTTAATTATTTTATCAGCATCATCTTTTTTGTTTCTGTAAAGCTTTCTGTTGTTAATTTATAATAATAAACACCACTTGAAAGTCCCGCTCCATTAAATTGTAGAGTGTAATAACCTGCCTCCTGAACTTTGTTAACCAAATCTAACAACTCTTTTCCTGAAGTATCAAAAACTTTAATTGAAACATTACCTTTCAAAGGAATATCGTAATTAATGATCGTTGAAGGATTAAATGGATTTGGATAATTCTGGCTTAAAGAAAAACTATTTGGCGCACCAATAATAACTTCATTTGCAAGATCAAAATATTTAAAATTTCCGTTAAAATCTATTTGCTTCAATCTGTAATGATAACTTGCAGAGGCAAGTTCCCTGTCCAAAAATCCATAGCTTTGTATTTCATTAGTTGTTCCTTTTCCTATGACAAATCCTACTTTAGCCCATTCATTTGAATTGTTTTTTCTCTCAACATCAAATCCTGAGTTATTAACTTCCTGTGATGTAGTCCAGGAAAGTTTTACATTTCTTTTATTCACGACAGAGTTAAAGATTGTAAGTTCAACAGGAAGAGGATCCGGAACTGTTGTATAGAACATCCCATTTCCATGTGTACCCACAAGTAAACCATTATCGACAGGACGAACTACTAAAGCACTTACAACTGAAAGTTTTACAGTTGATGCTCCTTCAAGAGCCCAGACTGTTGCCCCTCCTGCCAAAGATGTTGTTCCATAAAGTCCAACAGAAGTACCAACATAATAATCAGTCGGAAATCCAAGGCGGTTAACTATTGCACATGACCTTATAGATGGTAATGTTAAAGTACCTTCCTCGTTTATCCAAGTTGGTGAAGCAACTGATGCGTCAGTCGTATACCAGATACTTACCACTCCATAATTCGAGTACACGACCATAACTTTTTTATCATCTGAGGGATCAACTGCAATCCCGCTCATTGTTCCTGTTCCGGTGAGGCCTGATGTTATGTTTACCGGACTTGTTGCAGCGCTGGTTGAAGCCGGGTCATCCAATCTGAAAATTTTTCCACCGGTAGTTCCGATATATAATTTTGAACCTGCAGTATATGTACCTCTGGTTGTAGCAAAAGAAAATATTGAACCGGCTCCTGCAGTTCCGGATATAGTAGTTCCGACACCTGTCAATAAAGTCCACGAACCAGGGTCCACTGTTGATGCAGATGTAGTTCTGTATAAAGAAGACCCGTCAGCAAAATACAGATCTCCTGTATTATCCGGATCTAAAAAAAATTTTGTAACAAATATTCCTGCACCTGATCCTGTTGGCTTTATATCCGTTCCTACACCAGATGGATCTCCTGAAAGTCTCCTGTATATAGCGCCATTCTGAAATCCTACATAGTGATTAACATTACCTGCTGATATTCCTACTGAAACACCGTCTCCACTGAAAATACTTGAATGCGTAGATGTCCCCCCCGCATTATATGTCGTTCCATTATCCTGTGCACCTCCAATTGCAATAGTAGAACCGGAAGTCTGATTCAAAGCAACATGATAGTATTGATAAGTTACATAATCATTATTCAGACTTGTCCAAGCAACCGTTCCGGCAGTTATATCACTTGTTCTTTGAATTCCCCCATCATTTCCGCTGACCATTGTTATACTTGATGCAGGATTAAATGCAAAGCAATGAATATCAGGGTGAGAGTTGGCATAAAGTCCATATGAACCGGAACTAGCATAACCACCGATCCGGGTAGTTGCCGATGTTGTCGCAAAGCCATCTGATGATCGGTATGAATTCGTTCCTCCTATTACTACAAAGTTCTCATCATCAGGCTTTACAGATACTACCAGGTCATATCCACCTTGTGCGGCAAATGGATCATTACCATTCAGACATCCCGCTTCGTCAGGCAAATTGGAAGATCTGTCTACCCATGTAGTTGTTGACTGTGTCCATTTAAAAAATTTAGCTTCCGGTGCAGGAGTTCCGGCGCAGTTGCTTGTTGTATTATTGTAATATAAAACATATAGTACATCATTGTTAGATGGAGCAAGTGTCAAAACTACACGTCCATATGCTCCAGCAACATTCCATCCGGGAGGAGTTGTTCCTGAACTGCTTCCGGCAACCTTTGTCCACGTTCCTGATGCTCCGGTAGTAGAAGTCCAAACTCCGTCATTTCCAGACCCTTCTGTACCTGTAAAAGAAGCATATAGTCTTCCTGTACTTGTGCATACAACATCTGTTACGCCTGTGCTCGTAGAGCCTCCAAGTGTTCCAAGTACAGTTGTCCACGATGTTCCGCCATCTGTTGATCTTGAGATCTCTCTCTGGCAAGCAGCATAAACATTTCCTGTTGCTTCATCGACAACTATTCTGTGAATAAGATCAAATTGAGAATCAAAGTTTTCTAATGTTGAAACTGTTGCAGGTAAGACTGACCAGTTCACACCGTTATTTGTAGACTTATAAATACCATTGCCAAGATAGAACCCCCCAAGAGAAGCGGAGTTACCTACAGCTTCTCCGGTTCCATAATACCAAGTTGTAGTAAACCCGATACGCGGATCCTGAGCAATTGTTGTTACATTATGAAATTCTGATGAAGAAGAAACTTTTGTCCAGTTAGCACCGCTGTTTGAACTTCTGAAAACTCCTGAGCTGACTCCTCCTGAAAGCATGATAGTTGCATCTGTTTTGTCATATACAAATGCTCTCGTTCTTCCCCCAAGATTTGATGGTCCTAAAACAGTATATGTATTTAAAATTTTTGATCTGTTTTCAGGTAGCTTTTTTGCAAATTCCAGCTCACGCGCTCTTATATTATTAGGTATTCTACCAGTGTGCGGATCTTTCAACATATCGAATTCATATTTTGCTCTGCCTTCAATTGCAGCCATTCTTTCGGCGAGGTCTTCATTTTCTCCGGAAATTCTATCCCCCTGAGCTTCATTTTTTCCGGAAAACTTTGATTCGTTCTCTTTATTTAAATTTATACTATCAGATTGAAATGCAAGCGGTACTATGATCACAGAAATAATTAGAATTGTGCTAAGTATTGTATTTTTCATTTTTTACTTTTTTTTGAAAATGAGATACTTAATTATTTTTTTAAAATTGTACTTTGAGTCTGAGATATAAATTATTAA
>JBBRMY010000082.1:0-11898 GCA_038230595.1 Ignavibacteria bacterium | reverse complement strand
TCTCTGCTTTGCATTTGCAATAATTTTATCAGCTCCCGGGATTTTACTTAAAGCTGGTGTTTCTGTTACTCCTGCGCAAAGTGCATTCACTGAAATATCCTGCTTGCCAAGTTCCATTGCCAGCTGTCTGGTAAAAGATTCAAGAAGCGCTTTTGCTGCTGATACTGCACCGTAATATTGTATCTGTCTTCTTCCGCCCGATGAGGTCATGCTGTATATTTTTCCACCTGCTTTCATCAGACCTCGTCTTATCATTCCCTGTGTCCAGTAAACTAAGCTGCTTCCCATGACATCTAAAGTCATCTCTAATTGCTTCTGATTTAATTCATCCTTCTCATCATCTGTTATAAATTGTCTTAATGAACCAAATGCAAGTGAATGCATCATTATCTTTATCGTCGCATCTTTTTCTGAAGAAAATTTTTCTTTAATTGAATCGAGAACCATATTCCTTTTACCTGCATCTGCAGCATTCACATTGTAAAAGTCTGCCTTAACTCCGCATTTTAAAATGTCTTCTTTTAATATTTCTACATCAGGCATCGTTGTCGATCGGTCGAGGTGAACTCCGATTATATTCATTCCGTCTTTAGCTAAAGCAAGTGCTACTGATTTGCCAAAGCCGCTGGAAACTCCTAATATTAATGCGTATTGATTACTCATTTATTATTTTTATTGCTGAATTTTATGAATGAAAAAAGGAATTTTACCTGGTTTTAATAGAAATTATAGTTAATATCAGGCTGATTATAAATAGAAAAATAAGAACTGCTGTGAAGGCTGCAACACTTGAAAATCCTGCAACTATTCCCCAGATTATAAATATCCAGACTACGCTTACAAGAAAGAAAAGGCTCCAGCTTAAAGATAAAGACTGCCGTGTTGATCTGGTTTTATGAAAGGTCTTGAACATCATCATTACAAAAATAAAAAAGAATAAGCCCATTCCAAGAAGAGATAATAATATATATACAAAGAGTTTCGTATTAGATAAACTATTATCTGTTACCGGCGCAGTCAGAACTGAATCAGTTTTTTTAACAGTATCTATCTGTGTAGGCGGGATCACAACCTGCTGCTTTACGGTATCTATCTGAACTGTATTTATCTTTGTAGAAGAAATAGTATCAGGTGATGTCCTTTTAGTTGAAAGTGTATCCTTCTGTTTTTGTTTCGGCTTTGGAGTTTGTGTTTCTGTAATAGTTTTTGGCAAAGCGACGATATTGCTAGAGCTTATCCCTGCAAAGTTTATAATCGCAAAGCAGAACAAAAGTATAAAATAAATATTTTTATTTTTCGGATTCATTTTACAGATCGAGTTTTTCTATAAAGCTTGTATCATAATCATTATTAAGGAATTTTTCATTTTTCATAATGATCTGGTGAAAAGGAATTGTTGTTTTTATTCCTTCAATAATATATTCGCTTAAGGCTTCAGACATTTTTTTTATCGCTTCATCTCTTGTCGGTGCATGAGTTATAAGCTTTCCGATCATCGAATCGTAATAAGGTGGAATTGCATATCCGGCATAGCAATGTGAATCAACTCTGACTCCAAATCCTCCCGGAATATGTATTGCTGATATCATTCCCGGTGACGGTCTGAAATTATGCTCAAAGTCCTCTGCATTTATTCTGCATTCCATTGCATGCCCTGTGAATGTAATAGGTTCAGTACTTATTTTTTCACCATTTGCAATTCTTATCTGTTCCTTTATAAGATCTATACCTGTTACTTCTTCTGTTATACAATGCTCTACCTGGATCCTTGTGTTCATTTCCATGAAGTAGAATTCTTTATTCTTGTCTACCAGAAATTCAATCGTTCCTGCGCCAATATAATTTACTGACTTTGCTGCTTTGATTGCAGCTTCACCCATCTTCTGTCGTAACTCTTCATTTATAAAAGGTGAAGGGGACTCTTCAATTAATTTCTGATGTCTTCTTTGAACAGAGCAGTCTCTTTCTCCAAGATGAATTACATTCCCATGCTTATCACCCAATATCTGTATCTCAACGTGCCTTGGATTTTCTACAAACTTTTCAATATAAACTTCATCATTGCTGAAAGAATTTTCTGCTTCTGTCTTTGCATTTAGATAAGCTTTTTCTATTTCTTCTTCTTCCCTTACTATGCGCATTCCCTTGCCGCCGCCGCCGGCAGAAGCTTTTATCATTACAGGTACGCCTATTCTCTTTATTATTTCTTTTGCTTCTTCAACAGTTTTCACAACTCCGTCACTTCCCGGTACAACAGGAACTCCGGCTTTTATCATAGTATCTTTAGCAGATGACTTATTACCCATTGCCGTTATCATTTCAGGTAATGGTCCTATGAAATTAATTTTTGAATCCAGGCATATTTCTGAAAAATCTGCATTCTCTGCAAGGAAGCCATATCCCGGATGTATTGCATCTGCATTAGTAATTGAAGCAGCAGACATTATGCGCGGAATGTTAAGATAACTTTCTTTTGATATCGGAGCGCCGATGCAAACAGCTTCATCGGCAAATTTTACATGAAGAGAATCTTTATCTGCTTCAGAATAAACTGCAACAGTTTTAATTCCCATTTGCTTACAGGTACGGATTATCCTTAATGCGATCTCTCCTCTGTTAGCTATCAGTATTTTTTTTATCATTTCGTAGCTTTAAAAGGGATTAATTTCTTTCTACAAGGAATAAAGGCTGATTGTATTCTACAGGCTTTCCGTTATCCACTAATACTTTTACTATCTTGCCTGAAACTTCTGATTCTATTTCATTCATAAGCTTCATTGCTTCTATTATGCAAAGCACGCTTCCTTCTGAAACGTCTGATCCTACATTTACATATGAATCAGCATCCGGAGCAGGGGAACGGTAAAATGTTCCTACCATAGGGGATCTGACCTCATAAAGATTTTCATTCTTTGCTGCTTCTGTTTTCGCAGCAGCTATAACATCTACCATTTCGGTATTTTGCTGAGGAGCCTGTGACATCGGCTGAGCAGACTGACCCATCGATACAACTTTTGGACGGGGCTTGCTTAATTTTATCTTAGTTCCTTCTTCTTCAATTTCCAGTTCAGCAAGATTGCTGGTATCAAGGATTTTAATAAGCTTTTTAAGATAGTTCAGATCCATATTCATTAATTTTGTTTAAAGTTAATGTGTGGTAATACTAAATTGAATTATTGTTTTGCTCTCTCAATATATGCGCCTGTTCTTGAATCAATTCTCAGCATGTCACCTTCATTGATAAAGAGCGGGGCATTAACTATACTGCCGGTCTCTAAAGTTACCTGCTTTGTTGCGCCTGTTGCAGTATCGCCTTTTATCCCCGGAGGAGCAGAAGTTACTTTTAGAAATACATGGGGCGGCAGCTCAACTGAGATCGGCTTTGTGCCATGAAACATAACCGCAACCTGTTCGCCTTCTTTTGTAAATTCACCTTGTTTTCCGAAAAGATCTCCCGGAATATGTATCTGGTCATAATCTTCATTATCCATTAAAACGAAATCTGTGTTCTCTTTATATAAGAACTGATAATTTCTTGTTTCAAGTCTTTCAATTTGAATTTCCTCACCGGAACGGAAACGGTTTTCAAATGTCTTTCCGTTTTTAAGGTTTTTCATCTTAACCTGGTAAAAAGCCCTTAAATTTCCGGGTGTTCTGTGTTCTACGGTCATTACGGAATGAAGTTCATTGTTGAACATTATCACAATGCCATTTTTGAGATCTGTTGTAGTTGCCATTAATTCTTTATAATTTCTTAATTTTTTGCAATAAATTAGCAATTTTGATTGAAATACTCAAATTTGCCGCATTACAAAAATACCTAATTATCACCCTAAAATCAATTTGGAATTTTCCGTTTTTAATAAAAAATGGGTTATTTCCTGTTATTTTCGTTGAATTTATGGTCAAAAATGAGTAATTTTATTAATATTTCAAATTTAAATCCCGGAGAATCTAAAATGGCAATAAAAGTCGGTATAAATGGCTTTGGAAGAATCGGCAGGCTTGTGGTAAAAAGAATGATTGATTTAGGCGGTTTTGACATAGTAAAAATTAACGATCTGACTGATAATAAGACCCTGGCTCACCTGTTAAAATATGATTCAGTTCATGGCAGATTTAATGGAGAAATAAAAGTTACTGAAAAAGGTATGAGTGTTAATGGTGATGATATATTGGTTACTGCTGAAAAAGACCCTGCTAATTTAGGCTGGAAGGAATTGGGAGTTGATGTTATAATTGAATCTACAGGCGTTTTCACAAGCAAGGCTCAGCTTCAGAAGCACATTGATATCGGAGGTAAAAAAGTAGTTCTCACAGCTCCTCCGAAAGATGATCTTGATGCAATAGTGGTTCTTGGCGTGAACGATTCTGCATTAAAAAAAGAGCATAATATAGTTTCAAATGCTTCATGCACTACGAACTGCCTGGCTCCAATGGTTAAAGTTCTTGACGATGCATTCGGAGTTAAAAAGGGTTACATGACAACTGTTCATTCATATACTAACGATCAGGGTTTATTAGATCAGCCTCATAAAGATCTCAGAAGAGCACGTGCAGGCGCAATAAATATTATACCAACTTCAACCGGAGCTGCTAAAGCTGTCGGACAGGTGCTTCCGCATTTAAAAGGAAAGCTTGATGGATTTTCTTTAAGAGTCCCGACTCCTGATGGATCTATTACAGACTTTGTTTGCGAGCTTGGAAAAGAAACAACTAAAGAAGAAATTAACGCTGCAATGAAAGCAGCTGCTGAAGGAAATTTAAAAGGAATTCTCGAATATTGTATCGACCCAATTGTATCAATGGATATAGTTGGAAATTCAAATTCATGCATCTTCGACTCACTCTCAACAATGTGTATGGGAAACCTCGCAAAAGTCATCGGCTGGTACGATAATGAATGGGGTTACAGCTGCAGAGTTGTTGACTTGGTAAAGAAGATCGTATAAGTAAATAAAATTGTAGAGACACAAAATTTTGCTTCTACGGAAATGTATGTGACCTGACAGGTTCTTTACCCTGTCAGGTCGCTTTTTATAAAATTTCCTCGTTCCGGAGTTTATCCTCGAATGTTTTTATCGGGGACTCCAGCGTGGGAACGCAAAAGACCTGACAGTTTTCCTGTCAGGTCCTTTTTTTTATTGCCGTTGTTGGTGTTGCTTTTCCACCAACAACTATTTGAAAATAATAATATGGTTTAAATATAACTCGTTACAGAGTTTATCCTCGAATGTTTTTATCGGAGACTCCAGCTTCGTAACCCATAAACAAAAAAGGCTGCTTCTAAAAGAAACAGCCTTTCCAATAATCCTGAGGTGTGTTTAACCAACCCTACCCCTCGTTCCGGAGTTTATCCTCGAATGTTTTTATCGGGGACTCCAGCGTGGGAACGCAAAAGACCTGACAGGATTTCCTGTCAGGTCTTTTAATTTGTCATTACCTCACCCCTCGTTACAGAGTTTATCCTCGAATGTTTTTATCGGGGACTCCCGCATCCCAACGCACAAACAAAAAAGGCTGCTTCTCACGAAACAGCCTTTTTCAACAATCCCGAGGTGTGGGTCAGATTCGAACTGACGAGTGAGAGTTTTGCAGACTCTTCCCTTAAGCCACTTGGGTACCACACCAAATAAAAAAGAGCGGGAAACGGGACTCGAACCCGCGACCCCAACCTTGGCAAGGTTGTGCTCTACCAACTGAGCTATTCCCGCTTATCATACAAGATATTTCAAATATTAAATTTTTTCAAGTCTGATAGATTCACACTTATCATCGCCATTGTTGATGTTATAGTTCTGATTGATCGGAATGTTCAACCCAAAAATGTTGGATAAGCTTTCACTAAATAAGAACCAACAACCACCTGAAGAGGTTAAATCAATGACTAAGTAAGAAGGGTACTTGTAAAAATGGAAATATAGGTAGTATATTTTATTATAGCCTATGACGAGTGTTATGGGCTATTTTTTTAGAAAGAATATGAATGCATTTTTTTCTAGCCACTGTTGGTGACTTCACCAGCAATAATATTTAGGAAATTGAATGTAACATTTTATTAAAAACTTTGAAATATTGAATTAAATTTCTTAGATGTTATACAATACGCAGTTCTAAACTGTTTAGAAACTTATAGGTAATGTTAAAAAATATATGGAGACTTTTTATACGAACTTAAAAATGAGATCGGCTATCTCATAGCAATGTTATATGTTATTATCTCAATCTCAATCTCAATCTCAATCTACGATCCAGCAAAAGTCAGTGGGTTATGATATTCACAATATTATAAAAATATTACTTAAGTTCTTTTCGAATTAATATTTAATTAAAGGCACTTTTAGTAATTATTCGCTTGACATTTATTTTCAAAATATTTAGAATGTTTAAAAGAAACAAGTTTCAGTATTTTATAATTTAATTTACCTCAATTTTATAATTTTTTAATAAATTTCCTTAAACATATCCTGGAGCTCATTTAATTCCCTTTAATAATAGCTCTGAAAATATTAAAGCAGGCGAAGTCTTTTATACTATGCCAATGACTTCAACTTGGCGATTAAATGTAAAAGGGCTGGGTGCTCCAATGCAGTATTTTAATTCAGTTTTGTCTCGTCAAAAAATGCGAGAGCATTGTAATTCAATTTTATTAACAATTGATACTGTTACCCCTGGATCAACTTCAATGAAAGTTCTTTTATTAGGTGGGCATGAGATTGTAAATAATGAAGTAGTTGCTTTAAATTCGACCGAAATGATTGATTTAAGTAGTACCAGAGGATTATCTTGGGTTGCAAAAGCACCTTTGAATCTTCCACGTTATAATTCTAATAGTGTTATTTTGCCTGATAAAAGGATTTTTGTAATCGGTGGTACTCAGGGGGCAAATTTACGGGAAAATGCTGTCACAATCCCTGAAATGTATGATCCTTATGCTGCAAATGGTGTAGGAACTTCTACTATGTTAAAAGCTCATACTTATACTCGAATGTATCATTCTACAGCGGTCCTTACACCTGATGCTACTGTATTAATTTCTGGTGGTGAAGTACCATACACTTTAGGTGATGGTAATAAAAATCTTGAAGTCTATTCGCCAGATTATTTATTTATAGATCCTATTACTTTTCCAAGACCAAGAATTCTAACAGATGTTTCTAACATTTCATATACAGTTGATTTTTCGATTGATGTTACGGAAACTATAATTAGTGTTATGTTAATTAGATTTGGCTGTCCAACTCACGGTTTTGATCAAGATCAGAGAGCAATTGAGTTAAAATTTCGCCCAGTGCACGGCTCCAATACTACTCTTAATATTACACCCCCTGCAAATCATAATATTGCTCCTACAGGTAAATATATGTTGTTTGTTTTAAGAAATGGAACTGATCCAGATGGAAAAACTGTTAAGATTCCATCGATTGCAATCATAGTTAATTTAGTTGACGCAGTTTAATGAAAAAAAAAATTATTTTATATTTATCGCTTTTATCAATTCTTTCATCTATTTCTTTTGCGCAGCCCCAAATCTCCTGGTCACGAAGATTTGGAGTTAGTACTTGGGACATCCCATTAGTATTGAATCCAGATAATCTAGGAAACATTTATGTAGCTGGCACTTTTGGTTTTACAAGCAATAAAGACAAACCTGCATTAATAAAATATAATATTTCAGGCGATTCTCTCTGGTCACGAATATTTCGTCCACCTGACTCCCTTGCATCAGCAGGAAATGCACTTTTAATGGACGATTCATCAAACATTTATATTTCAGGAAGATATATTCTAAAGTATAATCCATCGGGTGATTTATTATATTCACGTGAGTATTACTGTTCCACTCTAAGAAGTTATTTTGATAAAAATAATAACATTGTATATGCAGGCCGGAACGCTTCCGGTCAAAGTCTTATCGGTCCGGTTTTATTAAAATGTAATAAGAATGGTGATTCATTATGGAAAAAAGTTTACCCTCAGTTTTATGCTGTTGAAAGTGTAAAAGGTGTCATTGTTGACAAAAATAATAATATTATTTTTATTTGTAGAATATATAATTCAGGAAATGATAGGGACTTTTTAACTGTTAAATGTGATTCAGCTGGTAATGTGATCTGGTATAAAATATATCATGGTGGTGATCCAACAAATGGATATGATGATCCATCTCGGGTTTTATTAGATTCTTCTGATAATATAATTGTAACTGGTAGAAGTAATGGTCCGGATGGTGGATCCAATTATTATACTGTAAAATATGATCCGGATGGAAATGTTATTTGGGAAGCAAGAATACTTGATAATGGGGGTTCCGGTAGTTCTGATATGAAATTGGATATTGAAGGAAATATATATATAACTGGAGTTACTAATAGTTTTCAATATTCAACGATAAAATATTCATCAGATGGAATTTTAATGTGGGATAAAACTGTAGATGGTATTGGGCTACCTCCCAATTCATTTTTAACCTTGGATACTTTAGGTAATGTTTATGTTTCATGCAATTTAGAGAATAATCAAAGTAATTCACAATACCAGGTCTTAAAGTATGATAATAATGGAAATTTAATTTGGAGTATAATCTATACAGGTAACCCAATAAGCAATTATTTTTCCGAAGGTATAGCTATTGATAAATTAGGCAACGTTTTTGTGACTGGGGAAGGACAAGGAAATTATTATGATTTTGTAACAATAAGAATTGATCAAACGACCGGCATTATTCAGAACATTTCTGAAACTCCGAGATCCTTTTCATTATTTCAAAATTATCCTAATCCATTTAACCCAAGCACCAAGATCAATTACGAATTACAAAATACGAATTTTGTTACACTGAAAGTGTATGACCTGAATGGAAAAGAAATTACAACGATAATAAATAAAATTCAAAATGCAGGTAGCTATACAGTTGAATTTAATGCAGAAGGGTTATCATCCGGAATATATTTCTATACTTTAAATTCAGGCAAGTTTTCCGAAACAAAGAGAATGGTACTAATAAAATAAACATTCCCGAAGGGTAATCATTTTTACCTCTACCTCACCTCCCTTATTATCCTCATCACAGGATATATCTTAAAAATTTCAGTCTTATTATGATTCGATGGCTGATACTTTGTATTCACTGAATATAATACAATCCCGTCATCCAGATTCATTTTATTGTTCAGCTTTATAAGCTTCGCATTAGCTGTATAATTTTACGGCACAGGACTTTCAACGGGAATATATTTTTCTACTTTAAATTCAGGAAGTTTTAGTGAGACAAAAAGAATGGTATTAGTAAAGTAATGTTGGTGGAATGTGTATTTTCATATTTTTAGTTTGCAATATAGCACATTAAATTCTGAAAGCATTAGCCATTCTATCCTGAGAGCTTCTTGAAATGTTATGTTTTTTGGCAGTTTCCCGCCAGTTAGAAACAGATCTCTTTATTTTTTTTATTATTTCCTCAGCTCGTTTATCATTAACCCTGAAATATTTTGCCGCATCCATTGCCAGATCCTCACTTAATGAATTATCTGTTTCGGAAATGTTCAGACTTAATCCGGTACCATGTGCAACAGGATTTATATCATAAGCCGGTGAAAGCGTCCAGCCTGTATCTGTCAGAATGAATCCGTGATTTCTCAGGTGATCATCAGTATTTGTTATGCAAATACTGAATACAATTCTTCTCCAGAGTTCTTCCAGATCTGTATCTACATTTGATCCGTTTTTAATTATAAATGCAGCAAGATCGAGGTAGCTTCCTTCAGCCCCGTCGGATAAGCCGAGCATAGTCATAGCAGATGCAAAATGTATTCTTTTATCTTTAATGCGGTCAAATCTTTTTGTTATGAATGTGTGATATTTCTTTGAAAGTTTTAAGAGCTTTGAATCTGACATATTTATACCCGTTGAAACTGCCAGATCGTGAGCAACCATTGCCCATGCACCAATATCATTATCATCGTTTGCGCTGGGAAACTTTGCTATCCAGAGATCTCCTTCGGGATCAACCACGCTTGCTTTAGGTCTTGCCCCGCCAAGTGAAGACCCGGGAGCTATTAGCATATATAACCATTTTTTTACCTCAGCCGGATTATCAGTGTCTTCATTTTCAATATGCAGGCTTGCCTGCTCTAATTCTCTTAGTGATGCCCAGGGAGGGGACGCAAATTTTTTATCATTGTCTAAAAAAGGTCCGTCTTCCTCTGTTTTAAAACGGATGGCTCCCATTCTGTGCTCATCAAATACACCAAGAAGATAATCGGACTCCATAAGAGTATTTTCATTTCTCCTCTCTTCTCTTGCTAAAATAGCTTCTCTTCTTTTCATCAGCATTCTTCCCCATCTGTCAGGTGATGAATCAAGAAATAATCCAAAATTAGATTTACTTTCAGGAAGATACTGCGGTCCGGAATAAAAATTCAGATCCGGATCTAGAATATTTGTGTTTCCGCTTTGTAGCCACTCTTTTGAATATTCAAACGAGAATATTTCTTTTCCTTTAGTCACAGCTATATTTAAGCTTCCCATCAGTGCAGGTGTTTTTAACCCATTGAATTCTGCATACACATATATTTCCTTTTTTCCCATTACTTTAAGCTTTTGATTTTAGGTGCTCTTTTTTTTACCATCAAGTCTGCATCTTGAAGCTTTCTGCCTAATGTATCATCATTTGCAACTTTTAACAGATCTTCTTCCATTCCCAATACAAAAAGTACCTGAACGTAAATTCCTATTGCGACAGTCTGTTCACCTTTTTCAACTTGCCATAATGTCGTTCTGCTTATCCCGGCTCTTTGAGCAATTTGATTTGCGCTCAGTTTTCTTCTTAATCGCGCAAGTTTGATATTTTCTCCCAGATTTCTTAAGATTTGTTCACTTTTTGGGAATAAAACATTTTTTCTCTCAGTCATATTGTTTATTATAGTAAACAAATATATAGAATATGTTTATTATAGTAAACATTATAATTTTCCCTAATTCTTCTGGTACTTATAAAGATCTCCTAATGGATTTGTTTGCACCATTAACTTCTACCTCACCTCTCTTATTATCCTCATCACAGGATATATCTTAAATATTTCAGTCTTATTATGATTCGAAGGCTGATACTTAGTATTCACAGAATATAATACAATTCCGTCATCAAGGTTCTTTTTATTGTTCAGCTTTATCAGCTTCGCATTTGCAGTATAATTCTCCGGCTCTGATTTGTAATTCACTACTACTGCCTTCCCGTTCTTTATTGCTTTCCCGGAATCTTCTGCGCATAAAAGCAGATCTCCGTGATTTATATAGGGTGACATTGAATCTCCTTTCGCAATAACTATAAAAGGTCTGTCATATCCGCTTACATCGAACATATCCATTTGCTTTACATCATCCGCTATCATTTGAGTTTGTATTGGTATTCCGCACTGAACTTCACCTATTATCGGTACCGGCTTTGTCCTCGGCTTAAACAGCTTAAGCTCCGTTATCATTTCTCCCTTGCCTGTAAGCAGCCAGTTTATATTGCATCCTAATTCATGCAGCCTTATAAGAACATCCGGCATAGGCTGTCTGCCGCTCTTAAGATATTTTTGCAATGCTTGCGGGCTTATATCTATACGCTTTGCAAAGTCTACCTGAGTTGGTGAAACAGCATTTACAAATTGCACAAATCTTTCGCCAATATTCGATGTTTTCATTATAGTCTGATTAGCTTATTAATAAGTATAAGATAATTAACATATAAAAAACCTCCAACTGAAATATTAATACTTACGTATATCACATAGGTTAATTGTTTTAGCGCAAAAAATAAGCTAGTGCGTCAAGCAAGATTAATTGAATTAATATCATTACTTTTTAAGACTATTTTTGTATATCATTTAAGCTAACTGACCCCAAGGCATTCTT
>JBBRMY010000081.1:0-11907 GCA_038230595.1 Ignavibacteria bacterium | reverse complement strand
CATTGTTTGTCCGCCGTTATTTTCTTTCCAGAAAACATATGTTTCTTTTGTTGACTTCATATAAGAAAGTGCAGGAGTATTTCTGATGTCTCCGTTAATGCTGCCGACCGCAGAGCCATTCAGCGGCATGAACCGGGAACCGGTTGATGAAATATGCTGAACAAAAACATTGCTCTGACTATTTGAAAATCTGTCATCATTCCACATGTAAACGGCGCCGTTATTTCCGTCAGATATCATATCAGGATGGTAAAAGCCAGCTATCCTTCCTAGATTGTAAACTGTATCACGGTTTGCATTCCAGACCGAAGTTCCGGCTGATGAAAATTTCTGAGTGTATAGCTTATAATTAGTTGGACTGATAAAGCTGCCATTCCAGCCTGAGTACATTATAATAAAGCTGCCGTTATCGGAAGGAGCTAATTTTGGATACCATAGATTTTCTGTTCCTGTTCCTGAAAGAAGCATTGGTGTGGCACTCCATAAATACGCTCCAGCCGAAGAAAGCTTTTGTAATCCGATCTTTTCATTCGTTGAGCCGTAATTCCATGCTATTATAAAATTTCCGTCACTCGTCTTAGTTATGACAGGGTTTGGCTGAAACAAAGCAGCATTGTCAGTAAGTGTGACTCCGTTTGCTCCCCATAGAAAAGCGCCTGCAGGACTTATCTTATATGCAAAAGGATTTATGTTAGCTCCGTTTCTTATATCTGTAAAAGCTATAATTGCATTATTAGAATCATCCGTTATCATATCCCAGTCAACAAGCGAAGTGTTCTGAGGGTTGCTGCTGATAAGCAATCCGTTTGCTGCGAATTGTGGAATTCCAAGTGAGTTTAATCTTTGCAAATAAACAGCATAACTTCCGCTCCTGTTATCAAACCAAGCAATATAGCATCCTCCGTCAGTAGTTGGAGATGTTTTTGTTACGGTCTGGTCTCCTGAAGAAATACAGACAGGTGTATTCACAGTTGACAAAGTCGACCACTGAGAAAACACAGAAGAAGTTAAACACATTAAAAAGCACACAAGAGCAAAAAGTAAAAATTTATTCATGATAATAATTTTTTTTAAACTGAATTAAATATATGTAAAAATATTTAGAACGTTCTTTCAATTAAACAAATGTTTCATATTTTAACAAAAAAAGCAATGTTAAATTTGAGACGATGCATTACCTTTGCTCTGACTATTTACACCTTCTCTACCCTTTTTCCTTGCAAATTACCTATAAGTAATTATAAAATTAAGTTTAAGCAATGCTTAATTCATTGAATGTCAAAGCAGAATAAATTATTTTTAGGAAAATAATACTTAATGGCAAATAGTTATAATGTCCTCTTTGTTACTAGTGAGGTTTTTCCATATTCTAAAACCGGCGGCTTAGCTGATGTTTCAAATTCCCTCCCACAAGCCCTCAACTCACTAAAGAACGAAGTAAGAATTGTCTCCCCTAAATACGGGCAGCTTGACGAAAGAAGACTGCAGATACATGAGATCAAAAGACTTAAAGATCTTGATATCACGATCAATAAAAAGGATACAAAGTTCAGCATTAAATCTTCCTTTATTCACGGGAAGAATACTAAGGCTCAGATATACCTTCTTGAAAGCATGGACTATTTCAAGAATAAAGGGATATATCAGAATGCAAAGACCAAGCAGGACTTCGCTAACAACGATGAAAGATATATTTTCTTCTGCAAGGCTGTTCTGGAAATTCTTGAGATCCTTCAGTGGAAGCCGGATGTTATTCATTGTAATGACTGGCAAACAGGACTTATACCTGCTTACATTAAGACTGTCTATAAAGATCATCCGTTTATAAAAAATATTAAGACTGTTTTCACAATTCATAACCTATCTTACCAGGGTAATTTTTCTCCTGAAACTTTTGCAAAGACCGGTCTTCCTGATTCAATTTATACCGATAACGGCTCAAAGCATGGAAATAAATTTAGCTTCTTAAAAGCAGGATTGGCTTATGCTGATAAGATCACTACTGTCAGTGAAAGATACGCTGAGGAAATAAGAACTGACAAGGAATACAGCTTCGGAATGGAAACCATTCTTGCTAAAAGAAAAAAAGATGTCAGCGGAATTCTAAACGGAATAGATTATTCTATTTGGAATCCAGAAGTAGATAAGACTATTGATTACAGATATACCTCTCAGGAAATTCCTCTGAAATACGAGAATAAAAGAGAACTTCTGAACAGGTATAAGATAGAATATAAAGAAGATGTACCATTGCTAGGAGTTGTTTCGAGGCTTGTTGACCAGAAAGGATTTGACCTCATTGTTCAGATAATGCCTGAGCTCATGAAAGAAAATATCCAGATGATCGTCTTAGGTACCGGTGAAGAAAAATATCATACTTTCCTGAAAAATGCTGAAAAGAAATATAAGGGAAAGCTTGCAGTTCACATTGGTTTTGATGAAGAGCTTGCTCACAGAATAGAAGCTGGAGCAGATATGTTCCTTATGCCGTCTAAGTTTGAGCCATGTGGCTTAAACCAAATGTATAGCTTGCGTTATGGAACTGTTCCTATTGTAAGAAATACAGGCGGACTTGCAGATACTGTAACTGATTATAAGAAACCGGGCGGTAATGGTTTTCTTTTTAATAAATATGATGCAAAGGAATTTATGCAGGTTATCAAAACTGCATTAAAGGTTTATGAAGACAAGGACAAGTGGTATAAGATCTTAAGAGCAGGAATGACTCTTGATTTCTCATGGAAGGTATCTGCTAAAAAGTATACTGACCTTTACAAGAAGCTTGTATCTTAAATTTTATTATCACGTATTTTGAATAAGGCTGTATTCATTGACAGGGATGGAACGATAAATGTTGAAGTTGATTATCTGAGCTCTGCTGATAAGCTGGTTTTAATTGAAAATGCAGCAGCAGCATTAAAGCTTTTAAAAGATGCAGGGTTTCTGGTTATAATTGTTACAAATCAATCCGGAATTGCCAGAGGGTATTTTACTGAAGAAGATCTCGGAACAATTCATGATGAGCTTTTAAAAAATCTGAATAAAAATGGGCAGGATTTAATTGACGATATTTATTTTTCTCCCTATCATACTGAAGGCACTGTTGAAAAATATACTAAGGATAGTGACTGTAGAAAGCCCGCGACCGGAATGGTAATGAAAGCAAAAGTAAAGTTTAACATTGATCTTGAAAGCTCTTATATGATCGGTGATTCTTTTGCAGATATGAAGCTGGCACAAAATGCCGGATTAAAAAGCTTTCTGGTGAAGACTGGATATGGCGAGAAGACCTATGAAAAATGTAAAGAAGAAAATGTCATCCCCTTCAGATATGTAAAAGATATTTACGAAGCTTCTGAAATAATAACCGGAATAAATAAATAATCACATCAAATTTTAACTCAATTTAGTAAACTGTAAACCTATTTTATAATCTTAAGAATGAACGATTTCCAAATTATGATATCTAAAAGAACTCAATATAATTATCTGCAAAGATCTTTAAAACCCCTCATATTACTTACATTTTTATCCCTGATAACTCTGTCAATTGTTTTTGTTTCAGGATGTAAAAATGATCCGAACGACCTCGGAATAAATTTTGTGAATCCAAACGACACTCTTGGATCGCTGCTTTTGGAATCAAATGCAGATACTATCAGGATCACAGAAAACAATGTAAGAGTATATAACAATAATTCATCAGTCTCCAGCTTATTAGTTGGAAGCTCGCCATCTGCAGCTGGAACTTATCAGGCTAAATCGTTTCTTACTTTTACCGGACTTCCTAATAACAGAGCAGGCGAGAATGTGCTTTCATCCTATATAAGATTTAAATATAATTTTTATTCATACAGGGATTCAGCCGGACCGGTTTCTTTTAATATTTACAAAGTAAAAAGAAAGCTTGATTATTCTACTGTAACTCTTGATTCAGTTACTTCTTCAGATTTTGAAACCACACAGATTGGTACGTACACTGGTAATCCAACAGATGTTAGTGATATAATTGTTAATCTAGATCCAAACGCTGTTAAGGACTGGATAAGCTATGCTGCTGATACAAATTCTACAGGGAAGAATTACGGTATTTACATTTCTCCTAACTCAGGAAGTACAACGATAAAAGGATTTTACACTTCTAATGATGATATAAATTTCAGACCAAGACTAATTGCCATCGTTGATTCAAATGGCACGCACGATACACTGAATATATCAGATTCACAATATTTGTCACTTACGGATGCTCCGTTAAGTGTGATACCGGCTAACAGAATTTTTGTACAAAGCGGAATTACATTTCTTAGCAGGGTGAATTTTGATTTTACTAAAATTCCTTCTAATGTTATAATTAACGAAGCTTATCTCGAGCTGACAATTGATCCTGTTAATTCTGTTAATCTTCCATTCACAAGCAAAAGTGTTTTTGCTGACAGAGTGACTGACTCAGTATTGGTTAAAGCGAATGCAGATGGATTTTCTACTTTTCCTGTTGCCGGTGATACTACAAAATATTACGTAAGGCTTAACTCCTATTTTCAGGGATGGTCTACAGGAATTTATCCAAGAGAAGGAATACTCTTAAGTATGGTCTCTAAATCAAATCTTAACAGTATCGCATTCTATGACCAGTCTGATGCTGATATAAACAAAAGACCAAAGCTCAGAATAAGATATACGAACAGATAGACACGAAGCAATTAGCTAATTTAAAATTTTTCACGATAATTTTTAACAATATATGTTAATGACAAAAAAGATTTTTTTTCTTTTAATAATAATTTTTACCGCCGGTTTTTCATTTGCACAGACAGTTCCGACAGATGAATATAATGCAGGCTCTGTTTATGATGTATTCGGCATAGGCCACATAAATTATAACACTGCAATGCGTTCAACAGGTATGGGAATTCAGGGTATAGCGCTGCCAGGAAATTATATAAACAATATCAATCCGGCAGCAAGATTTCAGCTTACAAATACTACATTCTCCATTCTGTTCAATTACGACATGCTGAAGTCATCTAATTCTTTAAAAAGCGTTAACTCTTCTAATGCAAATCCCCTCGGTGTGAATATTGGTATTCCTATGAGCCCGAAGAACGGACTTGTTATGGGCTTGGGATTTAATCCATATAGTACTGTAAATTATAATTTCCAGAGAAATGTAGTAACAGGAGGAATTAATACAACTGAAACTTATGCAGGTAAAGGCGGAGTTTCACAGTTGAACTTCGGACTGAGTTATGCCCCCGTGAAAGGTTTTAACATCGGAGCAGATTATTTGTTTTCATTCGGAAATATAAAGGATCTCACCTATGTAAATTTCAATACTGCAGGTGTAAGCAATACAGTTAAAAGTCATGAAAATGATTTTCATACTTCCAGCTTTAAAGGCGGCTTCGTTCTTGATTTCGGTGCGATGTCGAGATCAAGATCTTTAAAAGATCTTTATGCAGGATTTTTTTATGAGTCGAAGCTGAATCTTCATTCCAAGGTAGATGGTATTTTCGGTGCAAGTCTTCCGAATGATACTGTATCATTACACGAAGGTGATATTGAAATTCCTTCAAGAATGGGTTTTGGTATTTCTAAAAAAGTCGGTAACAGATACATGGTTTCCACTGATATGATCCTTCAGAACTGGGAGAACTTTACAGCTTTCGGAGTGATCCAGAATTCTTATAAAAGTTCTTTAAGAGCCGGCTTAGGTGTGGAAATAATGCCGCTTGAAAACGGAGAAGGGCTTAATAAATATACTTTCAGATTCGGTGCATTTTATGAAAATTCATATTTTAAAGTTAACACTCAAAGTGTTGACAGGTACGGAGTTTCTACAGGCATCGGAATTCCTTTAGGTACTTATAATTCTTTAGATATGGCTTTTACATACTCACGCAGAGGTAATAATGATAATGGTCTTATTAAGGAAGATATTCTGAATCTTTCTGCCGGAATTAACTTCGGTGAGCTTTGGTTCATCAGACGTGATAAAGAAAAAAACTAAAGACTTCAGAAATGTTAAAGATCGCTATCGGAGCAGACCATAGAGGCTTTAAATACAAAGAGCTTGTAAAAAAATATCTTCTGGATAATAAATTCGAAGTAACTGATTTCGGAACTGATTCAGAAGAAAGTGTAGATTATCCGCTTTTTGCAGCACGTGTTGCAAAAGCTGTAGCAGACGGAACAGTAGAAAGAGGAATTGTAGTTTGCGGCAGCGGGATCGGAGTATGTATCACTGCAAATAAAGTAAAAGGCGTAAGATCTGCTGTTGCGTATGAGCAGAAGCTTGCAGAGATGTGCAGAAGGCATAACAATGCAAACGTTCTTAGCCTTGCATCTGATTTTACCTCTGAAGATGAAACGATATTGTGCGTTGAAAAATTTCTTAATACGGAATTTGAAGGCGGAAGGCATGAAAGAAGAATTGAAGAGATAACAGAACTAACAGGATGTTAGAAATTTTTAAATCAATATAAAATGAATACAGAAAACCTGAAATCATTTGACGCTGATATTTTCGGAGGAATAACATCTGAAAGGAACCGTCAGTCTGAAAATCTTGAAATGATAGCATCTGAAAATTTTGTTTCGAATGCAGTTATGGAAGCCCAGGGTTCTGTACTTACTAATAAATATGCCGAAGGGTATCCCGGAAAAAGATATTACGGCGGATGTGAATATGTTGACGTCATTGAAGATATTGCAAGGAACAGAGCTAAGGAATTATTCGGAGCTGAGTATGTTAATGTTCAGCCTCATTCAGGCTCACAGGCAAACATGGCTGTGTATTTTGTTTTTGTCAAGCCGGGTGATAAGGTAATGGGAATGGATCTTTCTCACGGTGGTCATCTGACTCACGGCTCTCCTGTTAATTTCTCAGGGCAGTTTTACAATTTTGTGCAGTATGGAATTGATGCAAAAACCGAGCTTCTGGATTACAACAAGCTTGAAGAAACAGCAATGAAAGAAAAGCCGAAGCTTATTACAGTCGGTGCAAGTGCATATTCAAGAGCAATTGATTATAAAAAATTCAGGGAGATAGCAGATAAATGCGGAGCATTTTTATTTGCAGATATTGCTCATCCCGCAGGATTGATAGCTAAAAAATTATTACCGGATCCTATTGCTCATTGTCATATAGTTGCAACTACAACTCATAAAACACTCAGAGGTCCCAGAGGCGGAATGATATTAATGGGAAAAGATTTTGAGAATCCATTCGGTCTTGTTGCTCCTAAATCAGGCAGAACAAAGAATATGAGTGAGCTTATTGATTCTATGGTAATGCCCGGAATTCAGGGGGGACCATTGATGCATGTTATTTCTGCAAAGGCTGTTGCATTTAAAGAAGCATTGCAGGATGATTTTACTGATTATGGTAAGCAGGTTATCAAAAATGCTCAGGCTCTTGCTGCAAAGATGATCTCGTATGACTTTAAAGTTATTTCTGGCGGTACTGATAATCATCTTATTCTTGTAGATCTCAGAAATAAAAATATTTCCGGTAAAGCTGCTCAGGAAACTTTAGATCTTGTAGGAATTACGTGTAATAAAAATTCTGTCCCTTTCGATGATAAGTCACCTTTAATTACAAGCGGTATCAGATTAGGCTCACCTGCGCTTACAACCCGCGGAATGAAAGAGCCCGAAATGGAGCTTATAGCCAGATTGATAAATAAGGTTATTTCAGATCCGAAAAACGAATCTGTAAAAAAGGATGTGCTTGCAGAAGTAAAAGAGCTTACCTCGAAATTTCCGCTATATAAATAAATCGGTTAGTATATGGATCCCGTATATTATATAATTATTGATTCATATAAATGATCTCGAATGATCTTCGGTAAAAAGAAAAAATCTGTAGGTGACAACGATGAAGGAGGGATGGGCTTTTTTGAGCATCTCGAAGAGCTTCGCTGGAGAATTATAAAAGCAGTAATTGGAGTTCTTGTAGGCGGGGGTATTGCAGCATATTTCATTGATTGGATCATGAATGTAGTTCTTTTAAGACCTGCATCTCTCACAATTCCACCTCTTGAGCTTCAGAACATACGGCCATATGGACAATTCTCACTCTATATTGAGGTAATAATAACCTGCGGAGTTATTCTAAGCATTCCCAATATATTATATCAGTTATGGAAATTTATCGAGCCTGCATTAAAGCCTTCGGAATCAAAATACATTGGTAAGATAGTTGTTTTTTCCTCCCTCTGCTTTCTGTCAGGTATAGTTTTCGCATATTATATGATGTTGCCTGCATCGCTTGGCTTTTTTGCAAGTTTTGGCTCTGTCCAGGTTAAAAATATTATAGCCGTTGATGAGTACTATGATTTTATTATTTCTGTAATGATAGCCGCAGGAGTTGTATTTGAGCTCCCAATGGTTTCGTTTTTTCTTTCAAAGATCGGAATCCTGAAGCCATGGTTCATGAAGAAATACAGGAGACATGCTGTGGTTATTATTCTTCTTGTTGCAGGAATTGTTACTCCTGGTCCGGATATAACAAGCCAGATACTGCTCGGAGTTCCACTCGTAATTCTTTATGAAATAAGTATAATTATCTGCAAGATGTCGCAGAAAAAAGAAGACCCTGATTCTGAATTACCGGCTGAAGTATAAAGCAGAAACATATATTGAAATTTAAATAATAGTTTTTTGGATCTAAAAAAAATTACAAGTCCCATAAGTAAAGAGCTGGATATTTTTCAGGATCAGTTCTCTAAAGCCCTGAAATCCAATGTTGCCCTGATCGATCTGATCACAAGGTATATTCTCAGACAAAAAGGAAAAAAGATAAGACCGGCTCTGGTAATACTCTCTGCAAAGCTTTGCGGCAAAGTAAATGAAAGAACTTACATAGCTGCTAATCTCGTTGAACTCCTTCATACGGCAACGCTTATTCATGATGATGTTGTAGACGATGCAAAAACAAGGAGAGGACTTGCTTCTATCAATGCAGTCTGGAAAAATAAAGTCTCCGTTCTGATGGGGGATTATCTTCTTTCAAAAGGACTTCTGCTTTCTCTGGATAATAATGAGTTTCGATTTCTTAAAATAACTTCAGAAGCAGTAAGAAGAATGAGCGAAGGGGAGCTTCTTCAGATCCAGAAAGCTCGTAACTTTGATGCAACTGAAGCAACTTACTTTAAAGTTATTTCTGACAAGACCGCTTCTTTGTTCAGAGCATGCTGCATGATAGGCGGACTTAGCGTAACTGATGATGAAGAGATCGTTGAAAAGCTTGGTTCATATGGTGAAAATCTGGGAATAGCATTTCAGATACAGGATGATATTCTTGATTACGCCGGAAGAAAAAAATTACTTGGTAAATCGACAGGTAATGACCTGAAAGAAAAGAAGTTCACTCTGCCTCTTATAAAAGCCTTAGCAAATGCTCCGAAGAAAAAGTCAGCAGAAATGATGAAGCTGATAAAAAGTGATTCGCTGAAGAAGTTTAAGGATGTTTATGATTTTGTTTATGAGTATGGCGGAATAGATTACGCCATTGAGAAAATGGAAGAGTATTCTTTAAAAGCTAAGGATTCAATTAAGGATTTTAAGAATAGTGAAGTAAAAGATTCCTTAACCGACCTCCTGAACTACCTCGAGATCAGAAATCATTAATCTGCATGTACCGATCGTAAATTTTATTTCTGCCGCCGTTGGTGTTTGAGTTCCGATTTATCGGAACGTCACCAACGGCCATCCTCCTCGTTCCGAAGCTCCAGCTTCGGAACGCAAAAAAAAAGACCTGACAGGTTCGTTTCCCTGTCAGGTCGCTTTTAAATATAAATACCGGTTACTACCCCCCTACATATCACTCACTTCTTCTGCAACTTCTTCTGCCACAAGATAAAATCTTCCTATAGCGATCTCAAAAATATCTTTATTGTCTTTTTGCATAGTATACTTTCCTTCCATAGTTCCCCAGTCAGTATCTAACTTTGTGAAACTGAAATATTCATAGTTCTCACCGGGTTTCAGAAATGGGAATTCGCCCACAACGCCGTCACCCTTGATATCATTTGTATCGCCGTTCGCATTTATTATTGTCCAGTGTCGTGAAAGCAGCTTTACATTTTCATCACTGTTATTTGTTATCGTAATATTGTAAACGAAAAAAAAATCATTCCTGATTGGTGCAGATCTTTCCGGTACATATGAAGGAGTTACTTCTACTCTTATTCCGTTTGTTGTTATGTCTGAATTTAAAATTGTCATTGGCATGTTTTATATATTCTCATATTAATCTTATTTCTTAAATATCTCAAGTAATTTTTTTAAACTTTTTTATTTTGCAAATAACCTGCCTTCAAATTGTCTAACTGGATCTCATCAGAAAAAAATCCAAAAGAATTCTATTTTTATATATTAATGAACTTAAACATTAGGAAAAGCTGAAGGATTTTCTCCATAAACTTTTTTATAAACTATATTTCCAACAAAAGGAATTTTTGCAGCATATCCGTGATAAGCTTTGATACCCCAGTAGATAGAAAAGCCAATGAAAGCAAATGCCATGATAATAATAAAAAACGCAAAAACTATTATCATACCGATAAGTAAAGGCGGCATATCTTTGCTGTGTGGCGCATGCTCAAATGCTGAGATATTTGTAGCAAATGCTACTCCAACAAAAAGCACTGTGATAACTGCAATTATTAATGAAAAGAGCAAGTGTGAAAATATCGATTGTAATGCATGAAATCTCACAAATTTTGATTTATCTTTTTGATATGCCCAGATGATCACGGGTACTACTAAACCTCCAAAAAAGACTGAAAAATGGCAAAAAAGCGATAAAAGCTTTTCCTCATCTCTCAGATTCTCTATTTTTTCCATAAAATTGTTTATTAAAAATATGTGAATCAGGCATGAATTGAAATTCCATTCAGAATAGCTTTTAAAGTGGTGCAAAAGACTCATAATTCCCTTGAGAAATCTGTCCAAAAGAGGTAAATTACTATTTATAACAAATAAGATTATGGTATTTTTTGCGTTAATATTACTGGTACTTGCAGCCATCATGCTCATAGCAGTAGTTATGCTTCAGTCATCAAAAGGTAATGGACTAGCCGGTACTTTCGGCGGTTCTGGTATGGCATCAGCATTCGGAGTAAGAAGAACTTCAGATTTTTTAACAAAAGCAACTACGATATTAGCTGTTGTTTTTCTTTTAGGAAGTCTGGCTTTAAATATATATGTAACTAAATCAGGTGCAGGAGTAAGCGAAAGCATTATTCAGAAAAACTCAAAAGAGTTACCTCCGCCTAGCACACCTCCGCAGACAACTCAACCGCCGGTAAATAACAACACACAGCCTCCGGTTGATAACAAAACTCCGACTAATACAACAGAGCAGCCCAAACAACCGGCTAAATAAAGTATAATATAATTTTTAAAAAATTATTAAATAATAATTTTGTTGAAAAATCAAAAAGCATCTGCAGTTCAGGTGCTTTTTGTGTTTTAGCCTCTTTGTTTGCGTTTTCATTTCTATCAGTAACTTATTCCCAGGTAAAGCCTTTCAATACAGCATATAGTAAAAGTGAATTGAAGCAGAGTTTGCTCTCGGATGAACTTAACGATACTATCAAGACTGTTAAAAAATTTGTAATGCATAAATCACCGCTGAGAGCTGTTCTTTACTCAGCTGCACTTCCATCATTAGGTCAGTTCTATAATCAATCATATTGGAAGATCCCCATCATTGTTGGATTAGGAGGGTATTTCGGTTATAATATAATTGATTATAATAATATTGCAAAAGATTACGAAGCTCAGTATGTTGCTTCACAAACACTTGAAAATCCTGTTGGCGATTCAAGATTCAAGCAGCTAAGAGACCGAGCAAAAGATAACAGAGACCAGTTTATTTTTTATTTCGGTATCTTATAT
>JBBRMY010000080.1:0-12184 GCA_038230595.1 Ignavibacteria bacterium | reverse complement strand
TGTCTCAACCTTATTCACATTCTGACCTCCTTTACCTCCGCTGCGGGAAGTTGAAAAGGTAACATCCTTTCCAAGCTCTTCTATAAGTTTATTTTCGATTTCTTTTTGCTCAGATGTCATATTGTTAAGTTATATATTCTGAACAAACGATTCAGTGGATTAAATTTTTTATTTTTGTGCTTGACATGTAACTTAAAAGTTACTAATATTACGTAACTAAAAAGTTACACATAAAATTATGAAGTCAGAACAAAGCAATTCAGCAGCAGAAGTAAGAGATGATATTCATCTTGAATGGACTTATCCTCAATCGGCAGAAGAAGTCTGGGAATGCCTGACTAATCCCGAACTGATAGCAAAATGGCTTATGCCTAACAATTTCGAGCTCAGGCAGGGACATAAATTTCAATTCCGATCCCAGCCTATGCCGGGATGGTGTGGAATAGTTGAGTGTGAGGTACTCGAGATAGAAAATATTAAAAGATTAAAGTACTCGTGGGTTTCAGGTCCGGAAGCGGGATCAAAAGAAGTCGATACAACAGTTACATGGCAACTTTTTCCCCTTTCAGATGGAACCCGTCTGACTCTTGATCATGAAGGATTTAAAGGAGAGCAGGCTGTACACTCTGCACAAATGATGAGGCAGGGATGGAATAGCGGTATTGCAAAGTCATTTGAAAAAGTATTAACGGAAAACGGCAAAAGCTGAGATGAAAAAAAACAAACCCGATGTATTTGCAGCAATAGGAGATCCTACAAGAAGAAAAATTCTATTGCTGCTTGCAGCAAGAGCTTTATCCATAAATATGCTCGCAGGTAATTTTGATGTCAGCCGCCCGGCGATCTCAAAGCATATTAAAGCCTTGGCAATTGCAAAGCTAATATCGATCGAAGATAAAGGCAGAGAGAGATTTTGCAGTCTTGAAAGAGCAGGTTTTGATGAAATAAAAGATTGGCTTTCTTTTTATGATCAATTCTGGAAAAATAAACTCAGCGATCTTGGAGATCTTCTTAAAGTTCGCTCAGCAAAGAAAAAATAATTATAAAGATCGTCTGAAAACATACGGTCGGTCTTCTATCAATAAAGTGTACACAAAATACTACAATTCCTCAACGGAACGTCCTTTCCGGTTTTGCGTATAATATATAATCTGAACTTTTACTTTTTTATAGCTTTTATCAATAATAAAGTATAAGTATTTTATATAATTACGAAAAATAATATGATAAAAAATCCTATGCGAATTATGCTTAAAAGCGTTTTTATGCTTTTAATAATTACATCATTATCGTTTGCACAATCAAAGAAAATTGCCTACTCATCAAACCAGACATCGGACGGAATGCTCCAGATCTTTACAATGAATGAAGACGGCTCTGCAAAGACTCAAATCACTCATCTCGGTGCAAATTGCCTTTATCCAAAATGGTCACACGATGGAACAAAAATTACTTTTTCCACTGACGATAACAAAGTTTATTATGTTTCTGTAAATTCAAATGCACCTGTTGAGAATTATGTATGGCCGGGTGACAATCCAATATTTGACGGTTCAGATGAAGATATAATATTTACATCAGAGTTTGAAGGAGTATTGTCTGTTTATATTATGGCAATTGATGAATCCGAACCAATAATGCTTTCTGATGGACATTATTCCAATCAAATGAGATTATCTGCAGATGGAACAAAGCTTGTTTACTCTTCAATTCTTGAAACAGGGAAAGCTGCAATGCTTATTGATCTTGAAGATACACTTGATTCAGAACCCCGTGTACTCAGTAAGAACAGTGATGCAAATCTTGAACCGGATATTGCTCCGGATAATAATACTTTTACCTATGCAGGCTTTGATAATAATCTGAAAGGAACTATCTATTCAAATATAAACGGAAACGAAAAAAGCTTAACAAGAGATATGTCTTCAGCTAATCAGCCAAGATTTTCACCTGATGGAACTAAGATCGCATTTGCTTTGATAAGAGGCGGCGAGCATGTTTCATTATACATAATGAATACTGATGGCTCAGGCCGAAAAGAATTATATATTAAAGGCGGAGAAGTCGGATTATATGAATGGGTTTCCAATGATAAGATCCTTTATGATGCAGAGAACGGAAAAGAATACGGAGTTGGAATAGTTGAACTTAACACAGGGGTTGCAACCCTTTTAACAACCGGCGGGCTGAATCTTCATCCTGATATGCAGAAATAAATAAAGGATGAATTACTATTAAATGAAAATTACTGAGCACCTGGCGAAAGCCAAAAATCCACTAATAAGTTATGAAATTATCCCGCCTCCCAGAGGCGGAGATATACAGCAGCTTTTCAAGATTGTTGATGAGCTTATAAAATACAATCCCCCTTTTATCGATGTAACTTCTCATGCAGCAGAAGTGCATTACGAAGAAACTCCTACAGGTATTCAAAAAAAGGTTAAAAGAAAAAGACCGGGTACCATTGGTATCAGCGTTGCTATAAAAAATAAATATAATATTGACACTGTTCCTCATATACTTTGTCAGGGCTTTACAAAAGAGGAAACTGAAGATGCTCTGATAGAGCTGAATTACCTGGGTATTGAAAATATTCTTGCCATCAGAGGTGATGATAATGGTTATAAGAAGCCTTTGCCTGAAGGAAGATCAAGTAACAGAAATACAATTGAGCTTGTTGAACAAATACTTTGCATGAATCAGGGTAAGTACCTTGAAGATGGACTGCTTGATGCTGCGAAAACAAATTTCTGTATTGGTGTCAGCGGTTATCCTGAAAAGCATTTTGAAGCACCTAATCTTCAATCTGATATTCAATTTGTAAAAGAGAAAGTAAAAGCCGGCGCAGATTATATTGTTACCCAGATGTTCTATGATAATAAATATTACTTTGAGTTCGTAAAAAAATGCAGGGAAGAAGGTATAACTATTCCTATTATTCCCGGTATGAAGATAATTACAAATAAAAAGCATATTTCCACTCTTCCAAAGACTTTTCATATCGATATACCAGAAGATCTTTCTAATGAAGTTCTTGAAGCTAAGAATGAGCATGTACTTGACATAGGAGTTAAGTGGACTTTAAAGCAATGTGAAGAGCTAATTAATAATGGAGCTCCAGCAATACATTTGTATATCATGCAATATGTTAAGCCTATTCAGAAGCTCATGGAACATCTGAAGATCTGATCTAAGTATATAACATTCCCCCTTTCAGACTCAAAATATATTCTGTTTTAAAGACAGATAATAATTTAAACTACAATAAAAAAATAAAATGAAAACTAATTTTTTAAAAGCATTTTTGCTTTTTGCTTTTATATTTTCAACAGTAAATTTATTTGCTCAGAATACTGTAAATGATACAGCAATTGTAAAAGTTACAGGAGTTGGTTCTATAAACTTTGATAAATCTACCGATCCATCTCAGGATTTTTATGAATATGTAAACGGAGGATGGCTTAAAAGAACTCAGCTTCCTGCAGGAAAATCAAGATGGGGATCTTTTTATGAGATCGATGAAAATAACGGAAAGATAGTAAGAAAGATCCTTTTAGAAGCTATGAATGGCAAGAACAAAAAAGATTCTCCTATGCAAAAGGTTGGAGACTTTTATTATACAGCCATGGATACTATTCAGATGGAAAAACAGGGGTACGATCCAATAAAGCCTTACCTTGATAAAGTTAATAATATAAAAGACAGAGAAGATTATATAAGAACTATTGGTGAATTCAGCAAATACAGGCTCGGCTCACTTTTTGGTTTTTTCGCAGGTGCCGATGATAAAGATAATACAAGCATAATTGTTCAACTTTTTCAAGGAGGACTTGGACTGCCTGAAAGAGAATATTATTTCAAGCAGGATCCTAAAAGTGTTGAGATCAGAAATAAATATACTGAGCTTATCACAAAACTATTTACATTAACCGGCGATGATGCTGCAACAGCCAATTCAAAAGCATTAAAAGTTCTTGATATAGAGACACACCTTGCTGATGCTTCTATGAAGAGGGTTGCGATGAGAGACCCATACGCTACTTATCATAAAATGTCATATGATGAGCTCATTACTGCATATCCGAATCTTAAATTTGAGACATTTTTTAAAGCGCTTGATGTAAACGATCCGAAATATTTTACAAACGGATTGAATATGAATACCCCTGATTTTTTTGCTACTCTTAATAATTATTTCATGGTAGAGGATCTTGCGAATTTAAAGACATTTCTGAGATGGAAAGTTTTAAGTGCATCAGCCGGTATGTTAAGCTCAGATTTCAGAAATGCTGCATTTGACTTCAACTCAAGAACATTACAAGGAATAAATAATAAACAGCCAAGATGGAAAGATGCAGTTCAAATCACAGAAGGGAATTTAGGACAGATACTTGGACAGGCTTATATTGACAAAAATTTCAGTCCTAAATCAAAGCTAAGAGTTAAAGAACTGGTATCCAATCTTCTAACAACATTAAAAGAAAGGATCAGCAATCTTACCTGGATGAGTGACGAAACAAAACAGCAGGCTTATAATAAAATTTCAACATTCAGAGTTAAGATAGGTTATCCTGATAAATGGAGAGATTATTCTGCGCTTAAAGTTGACAGAAGCTCACTTTTTAATAATATAATGCGTTCAAGAGAGTTTACATACAAAACCCGAACATTAGATTTGTTGGGTAAACCGGTTGATAAAGATGAATTTGGAATGCTGCCTCAGACTGTAAATGCATCTTACAGTTCTACAATGAATGCTATAACTTTTCCTGCAGGAATTTTGCAGGTACCATTCTTTTATGCTAACGGTGATGATGCTTATAATTACGGAAGTATCGGTGCAGTTATTGGGCATGAAATAACTCACGGCTTTGATGATTCAGGCAGAAAGTATGATGCAGATGGGAATTTAAAGGATTGGTGGACTGCAGAAGATGCAAAAAAATATAATGAGATATCACAAAAAATAATTGACAGATTTAACAGCTTTACTTCTGTAGATACATTACATGTAAATGGCGCGCTGACTATTGGCGAGAATACTGCTGATCTTGGAGGCTTAAGGATCGCTCTGGAGTCGTATAAAAAAACTGAATCATTCAAGAGCGGAAAGGTGGTGGACGGATTTACTCCATTACAAAGATTCTTTCTGGCTTATGCAACAGTATGGAGAATGCGCTCAACTGATGAATCTAAGAGAATGCTGGTAAGTACAGACCCACATTCACCTGAGAATTTCAGAGTATTAGGACCACTGCCTAATATGGATGAATTCTATGAAGCTTTTAATATCAAAGAAGGTTCACCTTATTATATCGCTCCTGAAAACAGAATTAGAATGTGGTAATAAAATGGTTAGAATATTTTTCATATAAAAAAGCCGGTCATTGACCGGCTTTTTTGTTATTTAATAGATGTTTTAATTTTTTATTAATACTTTTAATTTACTTATATTAATTTGACACCTGAAAATAAATATTATGATGTTGTGATTTCCGGCGCCGGTCCGACAGGATTGCTGCTGGCAAATATACTTCAGCATTTTGGTATTAATTTTTTAATTGTTGATAAAAAAAGCGCTCCAACTATTGAATCCAGAGCATTAGCAGTTCAATCAAGGAGCATGGAGATATATCAGCAGCTTGGACTTAGTGATGAAATTGAAAGAGACGGGCAGAAAGCTATAGGGTTTACTTTTTTAAAAAATGCTAAAGAAATTTCAACGGCAGAATTTCTTGATAAAGGAGCTGAATTTAGTCCCTTCCCTTTTGCAATGATCTACGAACAAAGCAAAAATGAAAGTTTGTTATACAATAGATTATTATCGACAGGAAACAATGTTGACTGGAATAAAGGAGTTGAAAGTTATGAAAGATCAAGTGATGGATATATAATAAAGCTAAAAGATCTAAATGGAGAACTGAGCAATGTAAAATGTAAATATATCTGTGCATGTGATGGGAACAGAAGTATTATAAGAGAAATTTCCGGTATGCCTTTTACAGGAGGCACATATGAGAATGTTTTTTTTGTTGCTGATACTCATGCTAAGACCGGTACTTCCCATAGTAATCTTCTTCTTTTCCTTTCAAAATATTCTATCAATCTTTTCTTTCCTATGCAGGGAGAGAACAGATACCGTATACTCGGGATTCTTCCAAAAGAATATTATCATCATAATGAAATTAAATTTGAAGAAATTGCCGGACATTTAAAGAAGGATGAGAATATTCCATTCGATTTTTATAATACTGCGTGGTATTCAACTTACAGGCTTCATCACAAGAAAGTAAAAAGATTTAATGCAGGCAATGTTTTCTTTTCAGGAGATGCTGCACATGTACACAGTCCTGCAGGCGGTCAGGGTATGAATACGGGTCTTCAGGATACATATAATCTTTCCTGGAAGCTGGCTTATGTTATAAAGGGTTTCGCAAGACCAGAACTATTGGAAACATATCATAATGAAAGAAATCCTATAGCTGAGGATCTGTTAAAAACTACTGATAGAATGTTTACTGTGATGACAAAGCCCGGATCGTTTTATTCTTTTCTAAGGCTTTCCATTCTTCCGACTTTATTTCCATTACTGACAAGATCAGATCTTGTTCAAAAATTACTTTTCAAGTTTGTTTCACAGATAAAGATCAATTACAGATCATCTGATCTTTCAGAGGGTAAGGCGGGCAAAGTAAAAGCAGGTGTGAGATTTCCCTGGTTTAATTATGTAGAGAATGGGGAACGACTTTCGATATATGAAATGATAAGAGACAGGTCTTTATTAAATTTTACTTTGATAAAATTTAATGTTTCACAAAATATTGTAGAGAATAAATTTTATAACGTTATAGAAATAGAAAAGAATACAACTAATGTTGAAACATTAAAGAAGAAGGGATTTTCTGATTCATGGATGGCACTTGTCAGACCTGACAATTACATTTGTTACATAGATGAAACAGGTAATGTGGGAAAAATGCACGGGCATTTGAAGAAGTATTTTATTTTATAGGTTAGTTTCTTTTTGATGACTGTTGGTGACGTTCCGATTTATCGGAACTAAACACCAACAACGGCGGAAAGTTATAAAACCTTTTTCGATTTAAGAGAAAAGGCATTAAATCTATCAAGCTCTTCTTTCAGATATTTTGCTGTGTGACTTACTTTCAAATATTTTTTTACAACTTCTTCAGGTGTACCTTCAGCAATTATCTTCCCTCCGGCAGCTCCTCCTTCAGGACCCATATCAATTACCCAGTCACATGATTTTATTACATCGAGATTATGCTCTATAACAAGAACAGTGTTTCCTTTTTCCACAAGCTTGTTTAAAACCTGAAGCAGCAATCTAATATCTTCAAAATGCAGACCCGTAGTTGGTTCATCAAGAATATACAGTGTTCTTCCTGTCTGAACTTTGGAAAGCTCAGTGGAAAGCTTAACTCTTTGAGCTTCGCCTCCTGATAAAGTTGTTGCCTGCTGCCCCAGTCTGATGTACCCTAAGCCTACATCAAACAATGTCTGAAGCTTTCTTCTCAGCGATGGGACCGGTTCAAAAAATGTTAATGCATCTTCAACGGTTAATTCCAGAACATCTGCAATTGATTTTCCTTTATACTTAACTTCCAGAGTTTCCTTATTATACCTTCTTCCATTGCAAACATCACAGGTAACATATACATCGGGAAGGAAATTCATTTCAATTTTTCTTAATCCATCACCTTCACATGCTTCACATCTTCCTCCTCCATTATCTGATTTAACGTTAAAAGAAAATCTTCCCGTTTTATAGCCTCTGATCTTTGAATCAGGAAGTGAAGCAAAAATATCTCTTACAAAAGTAAAAAGCCCGGTATATGTTGCAGGATTGCTTCTTGGAGTTCTTCCTATAGGTGACTGATCTATTTCAATTACTTTATCAATTATTCTTTTAAATCTTTCGTCTGTAATTTCAGAGAGTCCTTCGATAGAAGAATATGGCAATGGAGTTTCAGGAGTTCTGGAGAATTTCATTGAAAGGATCTTGAACAGTGTTTCATTGATCAGCGTTGATTTTCCTGAGCCGCTGACTCCGGTTATGCAAATAAACTTTCCTAAATGTATCTTTAAAGTGACATTTTTTAAATTATTTCCTTTAGCGCCTTTTAGAATTATCTGCTTCCCGTTGCCTTCTCTTCTTACTGAGGGGACTTCAATTTCTTTTTTACCGGAAATATAATCTGCAGTTATAGAATTACCGCTCATCATTGCGGGTGGTCCAAAAGAAGTTATCATTCCTCCATGCTCCCCTGCTCCGGGACCAAGATCAACAACGAAATCAGATTTTTCTATCATCTCTTTATCATGCTCTACAACGATGACAGAATTTCCCAGGTCACGAAGCTTTTTTAATGAGTCAATGAGCTTTATATTATCTCTTTGATGCAGTCCGATTGACGGTTCATCAAGAATATAGAGAACACCTGTAAGCTGTGATCCAATCTGAGTTGCAAGCCTGATACGCTGAGCTTCACCTCCGGACAATGATCTAGCGCTTCTGTCTAATGAAAGATATTCAAGTCCGACATTTAGTAAAAAATCAAGACGGGTATTAACTTCTTTTATGATCTGCTCTGCTATCATTTTTTTTCTGTCGTCTAGCTTAATACTTTCGAAGAATTTTTTGCAGTCAGTTATAGACATTTCAGTAATCTGATTAATACTGAGATCCTGAAATTTTACCCATAGAGAATCTTCTTTCAGTCTGCCGCCTTTGCAAACCGGGCATTTGGATATGCTCATAAAGCTTTCTGCCCAGACACGAATTGTTTCAGAAGTTGAATCCTGAGAAAAATGCTTAATATATCTGAGAAGTCCCGTAAATTTATTATTGTATTCTTCTGATCTGTTGTTGGCTGAAATATGCTGATATTTAATGCGGACATCTGTTCCGTCAATTAATGCCTCTCTTAATTCCTTAGGATAATCTTTAACCGGAGTATCGATCTTAATATTATAATGCTTAAGCAATCCCTTCACAATTGAGAAAATCCAAGTACTCTTTGGCTTTCCAAGAGGCGCAATCCCCCCTTGCTCTAATGACAGTTCTTCATTAGGAAAAAGCTTTTTAATATCAATATCTTTTTTCTCACCGAGTCCATAACATTCATTGCACCAGCCATAAGGAGAGTTAAATGAGAAAGCATTTGGCGCAGGTTCGGAGAAGCTTCTTCCTGTAACAGGATCAGAAAGCTTTTCATTAAATAATCTGTCTGCTTTTCCATCGTGAATAATTACAAGACCTTCACCCATACGAAGTCCCATTTCAAGAGAATTAAAAATACGCTCTCTTGATTTTTCATTTATTACAACTCTGTCAATAACAACTTCAATATCATGAATTTTAAACCTTGTAAGCTTCATCTTCGGCTCGATATCCTGTATCTCACCATCAACTCTTACCTTTGTAAATCCGTCTTTTGAAATCTCTTCAAAGAGCTCTCTGTAATGTCCTTTTCTTCCTTTAACCACCGGAGCAAGAATGGAGATCTTTGATCCTTCTTTCAGCTCAAAGACTTTATCTATTATCTGATCTATTGTCTGACGAGTAACAGCTTTGCCGCTATCAGGTGAATATTGAGTTCCTGTTCTTGCATATAATAATCTGAGGAAATCATATATTTCAGTTACAGTTCCGACAGTGGAACGCGGGTTCTGAGAAATAGTTTTTTGTTCAATAGAAATTGCAGGAGAGAGGCCTTCGATCTTATCGACATCCGGTCGTTCGATACCTCCAATGAATTGCCGGGCATAAGCTGACAAAGTTTCCATGAATCTTCTCTGACCTTCAGCATATATCGTATCAAATGCTAGAGAGGATTTTCCTGAGCCGGAAAGACCGGTAAAAACAACTAAACTATCGCGGGGAATTTCGAGGTCGACATTCTTGAGATTGTGTACTCTGGCACCTTTAACTATAATTTTATCTAAATGTGATTCAATCATTATAAATCGTATCGAAATTGGTAAATCTGTAAAATTAACTTATTGTTTATAATGTAACAATTCCAAAAATTATCATTTTACAATGTACCGGAAAAATTGGTGGATATGCATGTTATTATGCAAAAAACTATACTTTACTGCCTTGATTTTAGAAACCTGCATGAGTAATTTTATATCTAATGAGATCTAAGAAAAAGTATATTAAGAATTCAGGAATTTCGAGCATAAATTTTTAAAAAGTGTCCAAGAAAAAACAGGGCACTTTTTTTTTGCTCTCATGTTAGTTTAAAAAATTTCTGAATTCAGTATAAACTTTTCGAGCAGTAAGTACCGCAGGTTTAAGCAATTCATTTAATCATAAACTAAATAAATATTCCATATACTATGTCAGATAAACAGAATAAGAATGTTGGACAGGAAGATAAAACTCATGAGCATTTAGAGTCAACTATTCTGGAATACACAAGTGAATCATCTGAATCAAAGCCAAAACTTACTGAAAAGCTAATAACATTTTATGATCTTTCCAGGATAGATAAGGAATTATTTGAGATAGAGGAAGAAAAAGGTGACCTTCCGAAAATAATCCCTACGTTAAAAGCAAAGCTGGAAGAAATAGCAACAAAAAATTCCGACAGGGATTCAAATTTTGCGGCACTTGAAAAGGAAAAGAAAACTCTTACTGAATCTAATATTAAGATCGAAGAAAAGATCACAAAATATGATCAGGAAAAATTTAGCGTAAAAAGCAATAAGGAGTATGATGCCATAGTGACTACAATTGATAACAGCTTTGATGAGATCAGAAAAAATGAAAAGAGATTAAAAGAGTTAGTAAAGCAAATAGAAGATCACAATAAGAATAATGAAGATGTTGAAAGCAAGCTTAATACTCTGAGATTAGAACTTGAAGACAAGCAGGCTATGCTGAAAGAACTGGAAGAAGAATACAAGTCCGACGAAAAGGAAATGAAAAAGAAGAAGAAGGCATTAATGGAATCGCTTACTGCTGAGAATAAATCTTTATATGAAAAAATGAACAGGATGTATAACGGTGAAGCAGTTTCAATAGTAAGAAAAGGAAATTGCACAGGATGCTATAACGCTATACCACCTCAAAAAGTTATTGAAATAAGAGCCGCTGAAAAGATCTATGTTTGTGAATCATGCGGAAGAATTCTTATTTCTGAAGAGCTTATTCCTGTACAGGAAAATTCATAATCCTGATTGGAAAAAGCTGATTTTATAAAAGTTTTCACTGATGCTACTGCAAGAGGAAATCCGGGGCATTCAGGAATGGGAATCGTTATTCTGGATCCTCAGGATGAAGTTCTGAAAGAGCATTGTGAATATTTAGGAATAGTAACAAATAACCAGGCTGAATATTCTGCAATAGTAAAAAGCATTGATATAATTAAGCAGCTTGATGTAAATTACAATAAGATCTTATTTTATTCTGACAGTGAACTTATGGTAAAGCAGCTGACAGGAAAATATAAAATAAAAGACCTGAAGCTGAAAGAGCTTTCAGAAAAATTTTTTACAGGAATAAGATCTATCGGCAAAGAATTTTCCATAACACATGTTCTAAGAAGCGATAACAAGCTAGCAGATATACTTGCCAACAAAGCTACAGATGAACATCTTCAGGCAAAAACAAAAAGAACAGTAAAAGAACAACTTTAAGTTTATAATTAGAATATTTCCATCCTGTTCCAGATGATCGCGCTAATCTCTTAATTGAGATGGTGAGGAAAGTCCGGACTCCTTCAGAGCATGAATGCCCGGTGAAACCCGGGGAAATAAAGATGCAAATCTTTGTTTCAGAAAGTGTCACAGAAACTTATACCGCTGCGATTCTTCGCAAGCAAGGGTGAAAAGGCAGGTTAAGAGCCTACCGTTTAGAGAGTGATCTCTAAGACTGATAAACCTCATTCGGAGCAAGGCCATGTATAGGAAGCTTTAAAGGTGTGCTCGCTAAATTACGCTTCCGGGGTAGGCTGCAAGGAATACATCAGCAATGATGTATCAAGATAAATGATCGTCACCCGCCTTATGCGGGATACAGAATCCGGCTTACGGAACAGGATGGAATATTTATTTAGAGTTAAGAGTTATTTTTTTAGCCTTATTGAAGTATTAAATTATAAACCTTATTACCTTATTCTTTTTATTTAAGAATAAGGTAATAAGGTTTGTT
>JBBRMY010000079.1:0-12272 GCA_038230595.1 Ignavibacteria bacterium | reverse complement strand
TTTGGCTTATCATGTGAGATGAAATGGTTGATACATTGCATCGGGACTTTTAGAACCAGGTTTATAGAGCTCTATATTAAAAGTTAAATCATTCATTATGGACTCAACAATTTGAACAGATAATTTAGTTTTATCCGAAATCAATTTTACCCATTGTGATTTAGCTTTAATAAGAACTGTACTGTCTAAAGCACATCCATTTAAGTCTGAGAATAAGCATAAATTATATTGAACTGTGCAAATTGTTTTCAATATATCATAAAAAGTTACAAAATTTTGAAAATTATAATTATTTAATTCCCATGAAAGTGGTAATTCTAACCATAGAGCTTCAGTAAGTTTTCTAAGCTCAGAATGTATTTTTTGAAATAATTCATCTGAAATTAAATATTCAATTTCTAAATCTGATTTTGATTTAATATTAATTTCTGATATTAATTTGTAAAATTCAGATGGGTTAAAATTATTAAAAGCTTTCGATAAATCGGGATCATCTGTCGGATTTATAATATAATTTGATGATTCAATCGGCAATTCCGTACTTAGAAATTCTTCAACTACTATATTTTTGTCATCACTGCTTCTTGCTCTCGCGAATTCTTTAAATAGCAAATTCATAATATCCCAGACATCAGAATAATCCATTGCATTATTGAATACTTTATGTATATCATCAAATAAATTAAGATTTGTTGCTAATTCATTTTGTTGTCCATCAATGCAGTTTTTATAAATCCATAAAATAGCAAAATGAAGTGCATCTTGACCTTTTTTAGTAAAAGGAATGTAGTTCTGTTCATTCTCATTTGTTGCGGCAGTTGTAGTAAACCTAACATAATCTTCATAATATCTCAATAAATGTACTAAGGCGATATCTCTTGGAAGACTTTTTATTTCATCTAAAAAAATTTGATTATCAATTTTCTTATCAAGCTCAATAAGATCGGTTTTTGAATAAGTTCTCATTTTTAAAATTAAAAAGGGACTTTCGTCCCTTATTTTTAACAAATCTATTTATAATTAATATTACTTCTTAAGCGTTCTGTCCTTCAATAACGGAGTCTTAGAAACTTTTCCTGTACCGGTTCCATCCATAACAAGAACTTCATTCTCAGCTTTCAGCTTTTCTTTTCTCGTAGTATAATACTGCTGAGCAATAGAAAGAACGTTGAACACAAAATAATAAAGGTTAAGTCCGGAAGGGAAGCTATAAAACAGCAATGTAAGCATGATCGGCATAACATAAACCAAAGCCTTTTGTGAAGGATCTGTTACGGACATTTTTTGCTGAAGAAACATTGTTACTCCAAGTAATGTTGCAAGACCGGTAACATCACTTATTCCGAAAATAGGAATAGTAAAAGGAAGATGGAATAAAATATCAGGTGCTGAAAGATCAGTTATCCATCCGAAAAACGGTGCATGTCTAAGTTCAATAGTAGATCTGAAAACTCCGAATAAGGCATATAGAATTGGAAGCTGGAGAAGCATAGGAAGACATCCGCCTGCAGGATTTATCTTTTCTTCCTTATAAAGCTTCATTATCGCCTGGTTGGCTTTGACCGGATCATCCTTATGCTTTTCTCTAAGCTCTTTCATTTTAGGACCGAGCTTGCCCATTTTTTTCATTGAGTTTGTCTGGGTCTTTGTAAGAGGATTTAACGCTATCTTCATACAAATTGCAAACACAATGATCACAAATCCAAAGTTCGGAATAAAGCTGTGAAGGAATAAAAAGAATGGTATGATAACATATTGAGCAATAGGTCTGACAATAAAATCTAAGGCAAATCTGAGTGTTTTTTCAAGATCAAGTCCGTAAGCTTTAAGTATCTGATAGTCCATTGGAGCAATAAGGATCCTGAATGAAGACTTTTCGTCAGCTTCATTCTTAACATCCATCTTTATTGCTACAGTATAATTTTCTCTAACACCCTTATCTTTCAGATTTTCCCTGAATCCTGAAAGGTATGCTCCATCGCCTTTTCTACCGACAGGAATAATGAATACTCCAAAGTATTTATTTCTTGAACTTACAAAATCTGTATTACCATTATAATCGCCCTTCTGGGGATCATCTAATTTAGTTGCATCCAGCTGCTGAAGATCGCCTGCCATATGCGCAAATGCTTCGGCAAAAGTAGCCTCATCATCACTTCTTCGCTCTGTAAGATTTAGTGAAGAACCCCAGACAACCTGGTACTTTGACCCGGAGATATACTTATCAGAATTAACCAGTTCAAAATCAACATCAAACTCATAAGAGTCTGCTTTGAATGTATAAGTTTTAACAATTTTCTGTGATGCATCATCTGATACATTTAAAGTATATGTGAGTTTAAAATCTTTTTTCTGCTCCAGATCAATTCTTTCCCATGCATTGTAGTCTGCCTGAAAAACAAGATTCTCAGTACTGATCAGCTTTCCATCTTTAGATGTGAAAACAAGATTAAGCTCTTTTCCTTTTTTCCATTCGATAAGCTGTACAGGCAGATTATCCCATGTTACATATTCTTTAGCTATGTATTTTACAATTGTTCCGCCAAAATTAGAGAACTCCATCTTTGCTTTGTTGTTCTCGATCTGAATTATCTTCTCGCTATTCTTTTTTGATGTGCTGTCAGAATAAAAAGCAGAAAGCTTTGCAAAGATAGAACCGTAAGAGGAGGTAAGCGTATCATTCTTAGGTACAACATTTTCCTTTACTGTATCTCTCGTTATTTTTCCGTTCTTGTCTTTTTTCTCAATTATCTTTATTGGCGTTTTGTCGGCAGAATTATCAGCAGTATTAGTATTTGGCGTGACCTTCTTTGTAGTATCAGTAATTGTAGCTGTTGTATCAGTTTTTTTATTATCAACAGGCTTCTTTTGAGTTGAATTGTTCCAGAATAGCCATGACATTAGAACAATACCTATCAGAACAAAACCTATTATAGACCTTCTATCCATATTATATATTAAAGCTCAATTTAATTAGATTGGAAATATTATTTTAAAAAAAATTAATGATCGCAGATTTTTCTTGAAGGCACCGGATCGAGACCGCCTTTTGAAAACGGGTGACACTTTCCTATTCTTTTTACAGCCATCCATGATCCTTTAAGCGCGTCGTGTTCCTGAACTGCTTCAATTGCATATGCAGAACAAGTTGGAGAATAACGGCATGAAGAAGGGAACAGCGGTGAGATAAAAAGCCTGTAAAATTTAATGAGAAGTATAATTATAAATTTCATTTACTGAGAGTGATCTTTTCTGTTAAGCTTTTAAATTCAGGAAGTAGTGATTTGATATCCTGTGTTTTACTTTTTAAATATCCTGCAATTGCAGAGTCGGAAAAAGAAATAAGGAGCTTGAGGTCATTTTCAGGAATTGATGCAGGCTTATTATGCCTGTAGAGCTCTCTAAGATATCTCTTAAGCTTATTTCTATCAGAAGCTTTCCTGACTTTTTTCTTACTAACAATAAAGCCCGCCTTTACGGACGGGCTTTTATTTTCAGTATTAATGATTTTCTTAAACTGAAAAAATAAAGTAAAGCTTTCGGAACTTACTGCTGCATGATCGTCAAAAACATTTTTGAAAGAATCAAAGCCTCTTAAAATCTCATTTTTGCCAAGTGAATTCACACTGCTATTCTCCTTAGCCAATGCTATTAAAATTAAAAGGTTTAGATACTTCTGTTATATTCATCACTGACTGTAAGCTTTTTTCTTCCTTTAGCTCTTCTTCTTGCTAAAACTTTTCTTCCGTTTTTTGTTGCCATTCTTTCACGGAATCCATGCTTATTTTTTCTTTTGCGATTGCTCGGCTGGAATGTTCTTTTCATTATATTTTAAGTGAATTTATTATTAAAATTTGAATAAGCATTAATATATCAATAAAACGGGGTATTTTCAAGGTGTAAAACCATCAATTTCTGCCATTATTTCATTAAACCATACTTTTGCTTCAACATTTTTTATCTTAAGGTCTTCGGGAGAAGAAATATAGAAAAAGGTCTGAAGCTTTTCCGAAATTTTAACAGGTAACTCAATATGGACATAACGACTGAAAAAATTAAAGTGATCAGGGGTATATTTTATTCTTATCAGCTCTACTAAAGGCCGTAATGTAAATCCGTAATAAAAGCTGAAAGCATCAATATTGTTTTTTCGCATGAGCTCCTTTTCTGTGAATCCTTCAAATATCTCAGAAGTCACTTTTAAAGATGCTAAACGATTTTCGATCTTCTTTTTATGAACGTCTTGATCTAATTTATTATTTTTTGTTACTCCTGTTTTGTCAAAATGAACTACTGCATTTCCATGAATCTCAGGCTCTAATAATTTATCCGGTGCACTTTCATTTATCACAGAAAGATCTATCAGAAGAAATTTACTTGTGTTTTTAAGTTTATAAAACGCCTGCTCATGACCTTCCCATCCCGGATTCTGAATTATATGCTTTAGATCAATCGGAGTAATTTTATTTAAAGCTTCTTCAACTATTGCAAAAACGTCTCCGGCTTTCCCATCTTTAACCACAACAGCCAGATCAATATCAGACCATTCATCAGATCTGTTAAATGCAATTGAACCACCTTCCCAGGCAGCCAAAATGAAATCTTCTTTTCTAAGTCTTTCAATTAGGGGAGGTATTATATTTTCTCGCAGTATCATATAAATTAATTGTTTTATATGAGTACGGATGTGAAAGGAATTTGTTAGTATGGGAGGTGCTTTTGTAAGACAGCCATTCATTAATTATGTGAAAATGAACGGCTGTAATTATAATGCTAAATTATGCAGTCTCTATTTCTGAATTTGCTTTTGATTTGTTATAGTTAAAATAGAACAGTAATCCGCCGACAGTAACCATTATGATAGAAATTATTTGTGCCTGGGATAAATTAAAAATAATTTTGGGATTTAGTCTGATAAGCTCTATCGTAAATCTTTCCAGACCCGCAAGTATCAGATATAAATAGAATATCATTCCTGCATTATTAAATTTCTTTCTCATCTTCCACATGAATAAGAACAAGATCGAACATGCTATAAATTCATAAATAGAAGTCGGATGAACGAGAACTCCCGGAGGAGTTGGAACAGTTCCTTTTGAATAACTGTAGCCGATAAATTCCCACATTGTACCATTCACAGTTGTGCCATAATCACCGTCGCCAGATAAGTGACATCCAATTCTTGCAATTCCATAACTAAGCATAGTAGATGGTGCTAACATGTCAAGCATTTTCAGAACTTTTATTTTTTTCAGCTTGCAAAAGATCACTATTGCGATCATTACAAGTATCAATCCGCCATAAAAAGTTAAACCTGATGGTGAAAAAAGAATATCTGTTGTGAAATAACTTGAAAGAGGCATTGCCGAACCGAAATTCCATTCTTCAATAACATAGAATAACTTTGAGCCGATAATTCCAAATATCAGAGCAATAAGAGTAACAACAATTCCTACATTCTCATCATATCCGTTTCGCTTCAGCTCTTTTGTGAAGAGGGAATTACCAACGAGGAAAGCAATTCCAAGCATTAAGCCATAACTGTATACCGGTACAGGACCTATCTGAAATAATTTAGGGTACATTTAATAAAACCTTTCTAATCTTTTTTTATATTAACTATTATGAATATTTTTGAGGTGGGTACTTTTGTAAATTTTATATCATTCTTTCCAACTTTCATTCCGTAAACATTATGTGTTTTTGCATTCTTAGCAATATCGAGTACATACTCAGTATTTTTAAAATCATAAAGCTTATACTTGAAGAATGCCTGTCCTGATTCAGATAAAGATAATTCAGGTGCTGATAATCCCTCAATATTGAATTTAAGAACTTTCTTCTGAAGATCTATTGTATCGTATATGCTTAACCTGTATATAAAATTGCGGAATTCCTTTACTGTTCTGAAATCAAACAATAAATATTCCTTCCCGACAACATCATCCATTTTCTTGGAAATATTAAGCTCGTATTCAAATTCAATAGGATCAGGTCTGACTTGCTTAGTTCTCATTTTTCAGGGCTTCCGTTAATTTTTCAGTAAGAGTATTAAGAGATATAATTTTAACTTCACCATTTTCCATTTTTTTCAGCTTCAACGATCCGGTACTTTCTTCATCTTCTCCATAGACTACAACAAATTTCGCATTCAGCCTGTCAGCTTCTTTCATTTGAGACTTAACACTTCTGCTTAAGTGGTCTGTTTCAGATATAATTCCTTTGCTTCGTAGATCCATTACCATAGAAAGACATTTCATTTTGTATTTTTCATCTGCGGATGCTATATAAATATCGATAAAATCTTTTTCAATATTAAGCAGCTCATTCTTTTTCATTATCATCATAACCCGCTCATATCCGGCTGCAAAGCCGATCGCAGGTGCCGCCTTACCGTCAAGCATTCCTATCAGCCCGTCATATCTGCCGCCGCCAAGTATAGCTGATTGTGCTCCAAGATCGTCAGATACAAATTCAAATGTAAGTCCGTTGTAATAGTCTAAGCCTCTTACAAGTTTATGATCTGTCTCATATGCGATCCCAAGATCTGTAAGAGAATTTAATATCTTGTTAAAATTATTTTTACTCTCATCGGATAAATACTCGAAAAGAGAAGGAGCATTCTCCAGTATTTCTCTTTCTTTTTTATCCTTAGTATCTAGAATTCTTAAAGGATTTTTTTCAAGTCTGTTTTTACTTGTTTCTGACAGATCATTTGAATAAGAAGAAAGATATTTTTTTAATTCTAAAATATATTCTTTTCTTTCAACAGCTTCGCCGATACTATTTAATTTTATTTTATATCCTGATAATCCTAAAGACTTTAGTATCTCATTTATAAGTATAATAATTTCAATATCTGAAGAGATTTCCTTGCTGCCAATTATTTCTGCTCCGAACTGATAGAATTCCCTGAACCGACCTGCCTGAGGTCTTTCACTTCGGAACATATTTCCGATGTAATAAAGCTTTGTAACAGGGGATTCGTTATACATGCTGTTCTCAAGATAAGCCCGTATCACAGAAGCAGTCATTTCAGGTCTTAATGTAAATTCATTTTCTGAGAAAGAGTACATTTCTTTCGAAACTACATCGGTCTCTTCTCCAATGCTTCTTTTGAATAGCTCAGTTTTTTCAAAAGATGGAGTTTTAATTTCCTTATAGTTGAAATTCTTAAATACATACCTGATCTTTTCATCAATGAGATTTCTTAGCTTCATTTCGGAAGGAAGAATATCGTAAGTACCGCGGGGTTTCTGAATTGGCATATTTATTTACTCACAATCTTATTTATACAAGATCTTCCAAAAAAACAGAAGATGAAATTACTGGTCCCTTTAAAAGTATTCGGGGAATATAAAACTGGATTACCGATAAAAGCATTCGGGGATGATAATAAACTCGTAAACGAGTTTATTATCACTTTATTAATAACATTTTTTTTGATTCAGTAAAACTGCCGCTTGTTAATCTATAAAAATAAATTCCGGATGCCATATTAGAAACATTGAATTCTACTGTCTGTTGTCCTGCCTGAATATTTCTGTCAATTAGAACTGCAACAGATTTACCTGTGAGGTCAATGATCTCTAGCTTAGTGATACCGGCTTTTGGTAAATTAAAAGATATCCTGGTAGAAGGATTAAACGGATTAGGATAATTTTGATCAAGCTTATATGAATTAACTACTGAGCTGTTACTATTTATACCTACAAAATTGAGAACACTTACTCTTGCAAAAGTTTCAATCTCTGCAAGCCCAGCTACAGATAAATTATTTATTTTTCCGGTAAAGCTTTTTACTATAACTTTCATTTTTGTCATAGTGACCATAGGACTTATATTGATCTCAGTTCCATCAGTGCTTAATGGTCCTGTTGAAGCGATATGACCAACTTCCAGATTATCAGCATACATAAAAACTTCACAATCTGTGACCTGAATATCTGTATTATTCAGAGAATTAGGAAAAACATTATAAAGCTTTATCTGCTTTGCTTCAATTGGAATTTCCCATTTTAATTCTGCAAACTGACCTGTGGAGCCATTACTAATCCAGTTAACTTTAAGATCATTATTCCTCGCTTTTCGATCAACAAAATTCTGACCTTTATAAGATGAGTCATTATTCAGAATACTGCTTGCAGTTACAGCAGCAGAAGTTGAAAGATTTGCATACTGACCTAATGTAACATTAGGCGGAACATCTATAAGAGAATGACCTGCATGACAGCCAACGCACTTTGTACCAGTTCCATTAACTCCGAAATTCATACCGGAAACGTGAGCAATATTTCCTTTGCTGTTAACCAAAACTTTACCTGTACTGTCGACTATTTGTTCGAATAAAGAAATGTTTGCAGGAATATCTCCCTGGGCGATCTTGCCATCAAAATCTAAATTTATTTCTCTGAATAAGATCGGATAGTCCTGCCCGTTAGGATCCTGTCTCTGGAAATTTATATTAAATCTGAATTTCCCTTTTTTCACTATTTTCGGAGCATCGTCTATAGGAACATCAACAGGAGCATTTGTAAAAACATTTAAGCAGTCAAATCTGAACAAGCCACCCTGATAAAAAGAAACAGGATCAGTTGTTGGAGGAACCTGATTTGTATCAAAATCCATAACACCATTTATAATGGGGGGTGTAGTTTTAGGAAGTAAAACTTCAGCATTGAGTTCCAGCTTTCCGGGAATATCAAAAAGTGATGTTAAGCCTCCGCCGGTTCTGTTCATAATATAAATTCCATAATCCTGGTCTATAACCGAATTAGCAAGAGAGAACATTATTCTTCCATCGGGCAATTCAACAGGATCAGTTGAATGCGGCGGCATATAACTTCCATTTACAGGAGGTGAGCCGGGATATATTGCTGTATTTGTATCAACTCCGCTTAAATATTTATATTCGGATAAACCTTTAGGATAAATTCTTATGCCGGGACTTCCTCCGGTAGTGAACAGGGAAGTAACGGGATTATAAACTGAAAGCATACTACCATCTGCAGCAATTCTTGGTCTGTAAGCCTGAAGAGTTATTCTTTTTCTTGCATCACCTGAATAAATTTTCAACTGATCTCCGTCAGCTCGGATTATATTAGCCTGCCAAATATTTCCAATGTCAGTTGTAAGAGCAAGTGAATCAACACGGGTATGTCCGGAAGGGTCTCTGTTACTTGGACGGTCTATATTTACCCACCATCTTGAATAAACGACATATCCTGAGATAGGGTCTATTGTTGGCTTTTCACCACTGTTGCGTTCAGTTGTAAGCCTGTAATTTTTTCCTAAGCCTAATGTGTCAGTTACATATATATTATTAACAGGCAATCCGCCGATCTCTGAAAGAGTGGGATATCTTGTTGATGCAAAAATAATTCTTCCATCCGGAAGATAGCACGGATCAATGTCATCGTATCTTAAAAATTTTGAAGCAGCAGCTCCGAATTGCGAAAGATCAATATTCCTGTTAGTAAAAGTTATTTTCTTTAAACCGCTTCCATCTTTTTTTATTTCATATATTCTCCAGCTGCTGTCCCTGTTTTCTACACCTGCAAAAACAATTTTATTTCCGCTCCAGTGAACAACAGGCTGCTGCACATCAATTATTCGAATTCCGTTTATAGTTCGTGTTGAATCAGTCAGTGTAATGATATTTCCGTTTATATCTCTTATAAGTAAAGAGCCGCCGGTTATTTTGAATCTGGAGAATCCACCCATGCCCGGAAGCATTCCTGCCTGATTAAAAAAGATGTTTCCATTCTGACCAGGATTTCTTGATACGAAGACAATAGGATATACCTGTGCCTTAAGAGTTAAGAACTCCGATAGGAAAAATAATATACATAAAGATCTTAATAACGCCTTTTTCACTAATAAAATTATAGTTTGCGACAAGTAATTTAAACAATTTATACCTCTAATAAAATTCTAAACGCTTTACAAAATTATATTGTTTAATTTTAGTGTGTTAAAAATATTAAAATAGTTCCTTTTCAGAGAAAATAAATGCTTCAATCTAAATTGTATTTTTGTTTTTTAAATTCTAAATTTATCTACTAAAATCTTAATCAAAAAATGAAGACTATTAAACTACTTCTTGTAGCTTTACTCACACTTTCAGTTTCGTATTGTTATTCACAGGGATTGAACAGCATCACAAGTCCGGATATATCACATGTTATTGCAGTTGGTGATAACGGTAACATGTTCCGTTCAACAAACGCAGGAACTACCTGGGCAAAATATACTATTGCAGGCTTTAATCTAAAGTATATAACATCTTTCGGCTTGAATATTTGGATTGCTGCAGATAATGGAACTATTCTTTCAGGTACAATAAATAATAATGTACTTGTTCCGCAGATGACTGGCAGCTTGAATACTCTTACTTCTGTATACTTTGTTGATAATTTCAATGGCTATACCTGCGGAAAAGCGGGAACAGTTTATAAGACAACCAACGGTGGAACAGTTTGGACTCCCTCTGCAGGAACTATTCCGAACACTGTTGATCTTAACTCAATTGCTTTCAGAAGCAATAATGAAGGAATTGTTGTAGGTGACGGTGGTAAATATTATGTAACCACTAATGGTGGTTTAATATGGACATCAGTTGCAACCGGCACAACTAAAAATCTTAATAAAGCAGTTTTTGGTGCTGATGGAGCAGCGATCGCAGGAAATTATGGAACATTGTTAATTCATCCTACTGCCGGATCAGTTACTCCTGTTAACACAAAGATAAGAACTGACATTACAGGCATTACAGGAATTTTAGAAACAGCAAATATTCTTGGAAAAATTTCAGTATGTGGTGGCGGTGGTTTTATCAGAAATAACAGGAATAGTAATCCAAAATTCCTGAATTTCGAACCAAACCCTATGTTTGCAAATTTAGTAGACATTAAATATTTAGATATAAATAATGGATATGCTGTTAGCAGCGCTAATAATGCAATTATTAAAACTACTAATGGAGGCACAAGTTGGTTATTAACAGCAGGTGCAACTTTATCATATGTATGGGAACAAAAACTAGTTGCAGGCGGTGGTATCGGTAATGATCTTTGTCAGCATCCATATGATAACAACACTGTCTTTTGTGGTTATGGAAATAAAGTTTATGTTAGCCGTAACAGAGGAGAGAACTGGACTCAGATTTCCACTGTAACCGGTGGAGGCTCAATGCATTCATTTTATGTCAGCCCTGTTGATACAAATATATGGGTTTGCGCAATTACAGGCGGAACAGATTTTGTAGCAGTATCAACAAATTATGGTTCAACATGGACAAATACTCTTGCAATAAATTTCAGTAATTATGGTCAACCACTTGAAATGGACTGGAATAATCCATCAACATATTATTTTGCTCCCGACAACGGCGGTTACTGGAGATCAACAAATAACGGACTTAACTGGACAGAGATCAGCGGTAATTATCCATTCAGAAGTCCATGCGATATTGTTATTATGGCAGACAGTTCTAATGTACAATTTGTAGCAGATGGTATTACAGGCTCGGGTATAGCTCAAATTTTTAAGTCAACTAATTCAGGTGTGAACTGGACTCTGGTTCATTCTAATACATCAGCAGGAGGCGGAAGTGAAATTCCATCTATTGCTATTTCCCAATTGAATAGAGCAGTAATTTATTGTACTGAATGGTCTGGCTCAAATATTTATAAAACTACTAACTATGGAAGCAATTGGGTTGTTGATCATTCAAATGGATTCAGTGGCTGGGCTTCAGATATTTGCCATGAGGATCCTTCAGTTATCTTGACAGGAAGTTATGGAACAAGCTCTTCGCTTAGTACAAATAGCGGAGCAACATTTGCAAGTCTCCCAACAATGTCAGGTGGAGGTGCCGGAGCTGGAATGCTTGCTATAGACAGAAGCTTTATGCTTTCACAGGAAACTTCAAATCTATATAAGTTGAAAGCAACATATACTGTTCTAACAGATGTAGATGAGCATATTAATTTAAGCTCAGTGCCTCAGAATTATACGTTATCACAAAATTATCCTAATCCGTTTAACCCTTCTACAACTATAAATTTTGCATTGCCAAAAGCGGGAACTGTAAACTTAAAAGTTTACAATCAGCTTGGTCAGCTAGTAGAAACACTTGCTGACGGTTTCAGACAGGCAGGATCATATTCAGTTCTGTATGATGCTTCAAAACTTTCCTCAGGAATATATTTCTATAAGTTAATTACCTCTGAAGGATTTGTTGAAACAAAAAAAATGCTTTTGGTGAAATA
>JBBRMY010000078.1:0-12281 GCA_038230595.1 Ignavibacteria bacterium | reverse complement strand
TTAAGTTAATACGCTCGAGCTATAAAATTTTTCTTGCATCTCCATTGAAACCTACAATAATTAATTTTCAAATTATGACACATGCCCAAAACTTCAATTCAAAAGAAGAAGAAGAGGTTTACCATACAATAATTCTTATTGGTAAATCTTGGACAAAAAATAATTTGGACACATTAGAAAAATATATTGCCAAAGAATACCTACACACAGATGTTCGAGGACAACTTCTCAATAGAAGTTCCTTTTTAAAGTATGTGATGGAAAGAAAACAAAATTCTATAGTAAACCCAGATATTGAATTCGATGACATTAAAATTACAATTCATGGAGACTTTGCATTTGTAACCGGGATTAATATTTTCTCTGGCGCTGCTTATCCTGATAAGAGTGATAACTCAAATGCAAAAAGACAACTAAGGTTTACACAAGTATTGAAGAAACAAAACGAAATTTGGCAGAGAACTTTATTTCAAGCTACCTATATTAATAACGAATAAAAGGTCTTTCCAATGGAACATGGCTACTTGCATCAGTTGATTTTATAAACTTATAACAACGACAGAGCTTAACATAAACAGAAGCTCGAACGCACAACAAAAAGATAAATGCAATTTTTAGTAAGGGGGCTTTATTTGTAAACGACTTCTTTTTACTGTATTGCATAATTTTTCCACATTCAGCTGTTCTCAATCGCTGTGCATCATGCTTGAGCAACAAATTACAATGAACAATCAACTAAATAAATCTAAAGGTCCGGGAGTTTATATTCCTCCACCATTTTTTTATGTTTTAACTTTTTTAGCTTCTGTATTTATTCAAAATAAAATTCCCATTTCCAACTTATTTTTTCAGAGAACATCAATAAAAGTTTTTGGTATCTTTCTATTAATTGGTGCACTAATATTCTTGGTGAGAAGTTTGCGGCAATTTTTTCTGACAAAAAATACTTTGATACTTATTAAGCGAGCTTCCTCACTTCAGACAACTGGAATATATAAAATTACAAGAAATCCTATGTATGTAGGACTAGCATTTTTATATATTGGAGTTTCTTGCTTCGTTGAAAATTGGTGGCTGTTTATCCTTTTCCCATTTCTTATTCTTATTATTCAAGAATATATAATTAAACGAGAAGAAAAATATTTGGAACTTGAATTTGGTCAAACATTTCGTGACTATAGAAAAACTGTTAGGAGATGGTTATAGCATTATATTTTATTGGCAGTAACACGAACGTACAACATTTAGATAAATGCAAGTTTTTGAAGATACTGCTAACTTGAAGCTTAACAGCTTTGACAAACAATTTGACAGCATATAAAAAAACGGGAACGATATACTTTTTACCATAACGAAGAAATAAGTAGCAAGGTTTTTGCATAAACCATTTAGTACATAATCGTTCTCAACTCGGTGTTTATTTGCGAATGTTAGACATTATGTGTACTGCAACTTACGGACCTTCGGCGTACTCTGAAAATTTGATATTAATTCACAGATTTTAAAAACTCAACTAACTGCAGCAAAATGAAAAAAGGTTACGACGCGGGAGCGTCGTAACCAGTATTTATACTCTAACCTAATTTCCCCGAATGCTTTTATCCGGGATCCAGTGCCTTAAGATTATGATGCAGAGCGTTGTAACCAAAGTTCTCACTATTTCTTATACAATGTCACGCTAAGATTATCTGCATAAGCAGCTACAGGTACTTCCATATCTCCGTATTTATAAAAGCGAAGCTGAATAATCATTTTTCTTGTTCCTTTAGGAACTTTATCTGTTTTTCCTGTGGGGTAAATATTCAGGCTATCCGCGCCAACTTCTTCTAAAAGAATATTTTTAGTATAATATGATTTCATTGTCTTGCCCGAGCCACTTAAGAACTGTACTCCAAGAAGACTGGTTGCATAGTCGCCGCCCCCGAAATTTCCATTCATATTGTAATAGATAACACCTCTGTCTATCAGATCTGCCATTGCACTAAGATCAACATATTGATAAGCACTTGTTTCGCCTTGTGGTCCTCCGACAACTGAGCGGAAATAATTTGATCCCATTTCTGTAGAAGGACTTGTTATATAGCTTCCTGTTCCAACCATTGGGCTTCCCTGAGGATCAAGCGTGATCGATTCCCAACCATTAAGTCCTGAAGTTCTGTTCTCTGCTCCGGGGTTTACGATCAAATTTCTGTTGAACATGGATGCGATGGCTGAATCAAGATTCTGCGCAAAACCTGATGCTGAAGATAACATCATTATTATTAATAGTAATAAATAGTTTTTCATTTTTTGTTTTGAGATTTATATTTTTATTTTGAGAATTTCTTTAAGGCTTTCTAAGAAGTATTACACTAAGATTATCAGCGAATGCAGGTACGATAGATTCACCTTCAAGATTAAAAAATTTTAATTGTATAACCATTTTTCTTGATCCTACAGGAACATCACCGGCTTTAACTCTGGGAAGTAGAACAAGGCTATCCTGATTTCTTTCTTCATCTACAATATTATTTGTATAGAACGAACCAATGTCAGTTCCGGGACCGCTTAGGAACTTTACATTAAGCATAGCAAAGGCATCAGCTACTCCTCCGAAATAACCGCTCATATTATAGGAGATCCTGCCTGAATCAATCGACTCAGCAAGAGGTGCAAGGTCAACATATTGAAAAGCACTTACTTCTTTCTGATCGCCTCCGACAAGAGAATTAAAGTAGTAAGTTCCATATCCGCTTTTTAACACCGGGAAGCTTGGAATGTCACTTGTCTGAGCTCCATAAAAAACTGTAGAAACAAGCTTGTTTCCTTTACTGTCTAGCGTAACATTATCCCAAAAAGGTAAAGGATTTATCGCAGACTTTGTTTCAGCATCGGGATTAGAAATAAAATTCTTATCTATCATTGAATTGCGTTCAGGAATTGAATCACCTTTTTGCGCATTATTTTTTATCTGAGCAAAAGATAGAGATGCAAACAGCAACAATAATATTGAAGTCAACAGTGAGTATTCAAACATTGAATATTTAGAACTAGGCAGCGAAAGCTTTTTCATACTATTAGAGTTAAGTTCTCTACATAGTTTAAGCCTGAACGACGTGATTTAGTTGCATAAATGGAGGAAGTGATCCGGATTAAGGCACCAATGAGATTGCATTTCGGATAAAGTAAATATTTTTTTCTTGAAAATCATTTAAATCAAGTCGGGATGACAGGATTTGAACCTGCGGCCTCACGCCCCCCAGACGTGCGATCTACCAGCTGATCTACATCCCGTTTCATGAAATAATTTACATTTAGAGATCTTTTTTTTCAATACTATATTGAACTCAAATAAAACTACATAGAGTATCTGATATTCATTTTTTATATTATTTTAAATTAACTCTCAATATGAAAAAGATCTTTATTTTATTTTTTGTAATATGCGCAAATTTAGCTTTTGGACAATTAGATGATCTTTTCAAGAAAACTATTGGAAACAAAGATGCATGGCTTCCGGGTAAATCAATTACCTCTTCGATAAACGATGCCTTCCCTTCAATCTCATTTCTTGATTACCTGGATAAAATTGAACCTGAGGTTCCTGCTGATCTGACAAATCTAAAGCCCGGGTATTACAGAATAGATGTAGAATCTTATTGTGTAAAAGCCGGAACTGATGGACCTACTAAAGGTTCAGGTTATCTTATAGGACCGCTATTAGGAAAAAATGCTGACATAGTTTCGAACATTGTTGAAAAATCAGTTCGGTATCCGAATATTGAACAGCATGATATCCAAACACTTCTATGGGCAATAGAAGCAGGCACAAAATATAATGAACTTCCTGACGAACTGAAAATCAGAGTAAATCCGCTTCTTTCTGCAGAGGATATAATCAGATTGAATGTTGATATTTCAGATGCTTTAAATCTTCTGCCTCCTGACCTTGTAAGTCTGGGAAATTTTTATAAAAGCATGCGTGATAAAATAAAAAATCCTGCAACATCTTTTGAAGAACTTGAAAGAATAGCTGTTCCTAACATTGGAATATCAGTAGATTTTCGGGAGAATATAGATAAATGCAAATGGTCATATATTGGAGACGGATATTATATCAGAGCATTACCAACGGCATATTATAAAACTACACTTGATATATTAATATTGCCAAAAGTAAATGTAACTTATGATTCTAAGAACAGAATAACAAAATTGGTAAGTGATGAGCTTACAACTGAGATAACATACGATGACGAAACGGGACGGGATATACTTTCAACCGATGGAAATGACGACCTTCCTATATGGAGATTCAAAAACCTGAATTTCAAAGGAGACGGCGATGAGTTCAATATTGAAAATAAAGGCTGGATCTTAAAAGATGGAGGAAAGCCAATTTCAGGTTCAAGAGGTAAAGGTGTAATTTTAGATTCAGATAATCCCAAAAACACACCAAGTTATTCCGAATATATGGACAGAATAAAGCAGTCCAAAATAGATAAAGAGTTGATGGTAAAATCAATTAATGCTCTTAAAAGAATCAAAAGCGGAGGCGAAAGTGAAGCTGATGGCTGGCTCAATATTTCTGATTTTGATCCTAATAGTGATATTAAAAAGGGAATGGATGCTGCCACTGATCCAAGTGATGCTAATAAAAGGGGAAAATGGTTTCGCAATAATCTTGGTAATACAATTGGTGCTTGGAAATGCGCCTCTGACGCATTAGGCGGAGGATGTAATGAGCCGCCACCTCAAAAGCCATTTCAAAAATTTCCGGCTCTTCCAACTGAACCTTCTCATCAAAGAATTGTTCCTTCCGTGAGACCGTGGAAAGGTAAATAATATTATAGAAATAGAATAAGCTGGCATTTTTTTAAACTGATTCATTGTTATATAATTTAAGTCCATATAAATAAAAAATAACCGATAAGAATGTTCAAAAATATTTTTTTTACTTTTTGCCTGATGTTATCTGCAATATCCGGAATATATTCACAATCCTATCAGTGGCAGGTAATACCCAATGCACCATTTGACATTACAAGACATGAAGACATGATGTGGTTAAACAGCCAGACAGGCTGGGTAGTAAATTATGCCGGACCTGTCTATAAGACTACTAATGGAGGCATAAGATTTGATACACTTTACAGAACTTTAACTCAATTCTGCAGGAGCGTTGGCTTTCTTGATGCAAATACCGGAATAGTCGGAACTCTCGATCCATCACGTTCATTATACAGATCAACTAACGGCGGTACAAATTTTATTCAGGTCACTAATGTACCTGCACCTGTACCAACCGGCATATGCGGAATAACACAGCTTCCGCCAAATATTTTTTATGCAGTAGGGAGATATGCCGGACCGGCTTTCGCAATTAAAAGTACTGACAAAGGTGCGACCTGGATAAATCTGCATATAGATTCTTCTCTGGCAACACGCCTGGTTGACACTTACTTCAGTGATTCTCTGCATGGATTCGTAGTCGGTAATAAAGGCGGTGCAAACTATGAGCAAGGAAAAGCAATAATTTTATATACTTCCAATGGAGGAGTCTCTTGGGTAAACAGATTCATGGGAGCAACAATCGGATATCTTAGCTGGAAAATTGATTTCAGAGGTGATCAGTTCGGATATGTTTCATGTGAGAATTTTAATGGTAATCCTCCCGGATATTTATTCACCTATGATGGCGGGTTGACATGGAGTTTTTTTACAATTCCAAATGCTCCAACTTTAAATCTTGAGGGAATTGGTTTTTTAAATTCAACTACCGGCTGGGTCGGAGGATGGACCCCAGATTTTCAGGCAGGACCGACATTTCAAACATCAAATGGCGGAGCGAGCTGGGTAAATGTTACATTTGGAAAAGCGCTGAACAGATTTCAATTTTTTGGTGACACATTAGCATTCGGTTGCGGACAGACTATATATAAATATCAGAGAATAACCGGAGTGCAGCAGATATCAGGTACAATTCCACAAACTTTTAATTTAAGCCAGAATTATCCTAATCCTTTTAATCCGGAAACAAAAATTAAATTTTCTGTTCCTCAAAGCATGAATGTAACATTAAAGGTTTATGATGTTTCAGGGAAGGAAAGAGCAACTCTTTCAGATCAGTTTCTTCAGCAGGGGGAATATGAAACAAGATTTAACGGAGAGAATTTTTCTTCAGGAATTTATTATGTTAAAATGACGGCAGGAAATTATTCTGAAACAATAAAGATGATGCTTCTGAAATAATCAGAATCCTACGCTTGCTCCGAGATTGAAATTAATTATCTTGAAATTTTCACGGTAAATTAATCCGTCACCGGGCATAAAATATCCCGGCTCGTATGGGTGCGAATATCCGTAGTTGAAAAATTTATAACCTCCTGAGATAATTATGCTCAGGTGATCAAGATATCTGAAGAACCTGTTAAGTACTCTGTAATCTATGCCGGCTTTTGCAAATACAAGCAATCCATTATCATAATTTCCATCCATTTTTTTATTTATTAAGCCAACAGCTCCTTCAATAAACGGAGTAACTTTTAATGAAACAGGTATTTCAACTTTTGCATTAACTGTTGGTCCAAAAACCCATGCTGCGTCTATCCTGTCAGCTTCAAATCCAAATCCAAGCCTGAGCGCACTTGTTGCAGCGAAAAGTGCAGTGAGATTAAAATTAGCACCGGTATTTTTTCGAATTCCATAAGTCCCTTTATATTCCGGAACTCCCGGATACTGAAAAGTATTATTTGTAGAAGTGTAAATATTAACCCCAGGTTCAAGGTTAATTTCAAAAAAATTAGATTGGGAATAAATATTTGTGGATCCTATTAAGCATGCAATAAGAAAAAATATTCTCATTAAGATTATTGGATTCGCAGCAGTACAAAAATATATAAAATATATTCGGTATTGAAGTGAGAAGAGTAATTGAAGAAATAAGTTTTAAAAAAGTTAATGATGATGTTTTAATTCCCGGCTGACAGACCGGGAATTAAAATGTTCGAATGGCTATTTAAAATTAGTATTAATATTATTTATCATCGGTCGAAGTATCGGTTCATATGACGGGTTAAGCCGAATTGCTCTTTCCCAATCATTAACTGCATTTGAATAATCCTTCAGATCTGAATAAACGTAAGCGCGGTTATTATAAGCGAACGAATAATTAGGATCAAGAGAAATGGCTTTATCGAACTCTCTGAGCGCTCCTAAATTATCTTTCATAGCAAAATAATTCAACCCTTTGTTGTTATATGTAAAAGCATTAAGTGGATTTATTCCTAATGCATAATTGTAATCTATTAATGCAAGATCAAATTTTTCCATTTCTGTAAATATTAATCCGCGAAGATTAAAATAATAATCACTTTGAGGCTCTATATTTAATGCAGTTGTAATATCATTTAAAGCCGGCTCATAATCTTTATTTTGTCTTTCAATGTCTGCACGATAAATGTAAGACATCGCTATTGATGGATCAAATGATATTGCCTGATTGAAATTTATCAAAGCATTAGTATTATCCTGGGACCGGAGAGCTGTTACTCCCTTTCCGTAATATGCTCCACCATAATTTGGATTTAGCTGAAGCAAACGATCGAAATCTCCATTAGCTTTTGTATAATCTCCTGTTTCAAGATATGCAAGTCCGCGATTGTAATATGCTTCCGGCACTGATCCGTTTAAGTTAATTGCAGAAGTGTAATCTGTAATCGCTTTTGAAAAATCGCGATTGTATGTATTTATATTTCCGCGGTTTAAAAAAACATCATAACTGTAGGGGTTCAGATCGGCTGCGCGGTTTAGATCAAGCAGAGCATTACTGTAATCCTTTTGCTTAAAGTAAGCATTACCTCTATAGATATAAACTTCATTGAAGTTTGGATTCAGCTCAAGAACTTTATTAAAATCTGTAACTGCTTTATCATATTCGCCATACTGAGAATGTACAAGCCCTAAGTTTTTCCATGCCTCTGCATAATCCGGACTTAGTGCAATTGCCTGTGAGAAATCCTGAAATGCTGCATCATAATCTTTTTGAAGATAACTTGAATAACCTCTTGAATTAATTGCATAGATATAATTTGGCTCTAAGTTTACAGCCCGGTCAAAACTTGTTTTTGCATTTGGATAATCATTGAGTGCCTGGTAAGCAAGACCTTTCTGATAGTAGCCTGCTGTATATGCAGGATTAATGCTGACTGCTTTATCGAAATCTTTAATAGCAGAATTATAATCTTTCATATCATAGTAAGCCATTCCCCTGTTTGAATATACATCAGCGTATGTTCCATTAATGGAAATTGCTTTATCGTAATCAGAAATTGATGACTTATAATCCTTTAGCATATAGTAGCTGAAGCCTCTGTAACTATATGCATCAAAAAAATTCGGCTTTATCTGCAGGATCTTTGTGAAAGTATTAATAGCTTCAGTATAATTCTGAGCATTCATCTGAGCCCTTCCCTGCTCGAACATTGTAGTCGCATCCTGTGCAAACGTATATGCCGATAGACACAATATAAATATAACGGATAAAAATGTGATTTTTTTCATATAATTGAGGTTTCTTAATAAGAACATAGTTAAGATACTACTAATTTCTTTAATTATTAGTTAAAAACAAATTCAAAAAATTTAAATAGTTCTGTATAATAAAACTTTTAAAGGTCGATAAAAATTCTATTTATAAAGTGAATCAAGCTTTGCTTTAGCAAATTGATTATCAGGAAAGTTATTCAGCAGTTCTTTACAGGCTTCAATTGCTTTCTGCTTATTATTCATTGCAAGGTAAGTCTCGATGAGTCCTGAATAGGCATTTTGGGATTTAGGATCAGAAGACCTTGATCTCTTAAAATATTCCTCAGCATTCTTCAGTTCATTTAATTCTTTATAACACATTCCAATGTTATTTTCATAACCGGCTTTCAATGCAGGATTAAGTTTGATAAGATCTTCAAGATCTGTAATAGCTTCTTTATATTTTTTTTCATTATAAAGATTGAATGAACGTTTTTCCAGGATCTGAGCTTTATCAATTTCGGGCGGCAGCTGTGATGCTGTTAATGTCTGCAGTGAATCCTTCTGAGATCTTATGCTCGCAATTCTTTTATCAGCATCTTTAAATCCGGGAAAATTCCTGTTAAGTTTTTCAAGTGCAGCAATTTCTTCGTTATAATTACCCTGGATCTCATAAAGATTTGCAAGCATATTGTAGCCATCCGGGAAAAGTGAATCAATTGCAAGTGCTTTTTTAAATTCAACTGCAGCAGAGTCATACTTATTCTGAATATAATATATTAAGCCCGAGTTATGATGAGCAAGAAGATTATTATCCCTGATCTCTAGTGCTCTTTTATATCTGGCCATAGCTTCAGAATAATCTTTTTGATTTGCATAAATGTTTCCGGCATTCACAAGTAGTACAGTACCATCAATATTATTAGCAGTCTTGTAAAGCGTATCGTTATTTTTCCATTCAGCATTTCTATGAATAGTCAGATAAGAAAAAACAAATATCACAGCAAAAAAGAATGAAAGTATCCTTTTAAAGCTTCTTTCGTTTATAGCCCTTGCAGTGAAAAAACAAAGTACAATTATAAGTGCAAACGAAGGAAGATATAAAAACCTTTCCGCCATAAGATTCATGGTTGGCACAATATTCATCACGGGAAGAAGCGTAATAAGAAAGAATAATATTCCGAATGATACAGGCGGAAATTTTTCTGCTAGAATAAATGCTGTTACTATCATGCAGGTAATAAATATCATTGAAAGAATTACTTTGAAATCAGCAAAGGAATTTGAGTCAGGCAGTACTCCATTATAATGATAAAGTAAATTGATCGGAAGTATCATAAGACGCAAATAAACCGGAACAGTTTTTAACATAGTTGCAAGAACTGTTATCGGGTCTTTTCCGATAAAATAGAGGTAATTTGGACGATCAGGAACTCCGGCAAGTGCAGAATGCCTGATAAAAATAAAGATCAGTGTGACTGCGGCAATCATACCGTATACAGGAAGCCTGTCTCTGAATATTTGCAATGTATACTTTTGCTTATATCCGCTATATAAAATATCAAAAAGAATTACAATTACCGGAAATGTTATCATCATCTCCTTGCAAAGCAAGCCAAGCGTGAAGAATAAAAGCATTAGGAAAATATTTTTTTTATACTTCCCCTCTTCACTTTGTTTTTGCGACTTAAGATAAAAATAAAATGCTGCAAAAAAGAATAATGTGAATAAAGAATCGGTTCTGCCGCTGATCCATGATACAGCTTCAGTGTGGATAGGATGAGCCGAGAAAACAAGAGTACCTAATAAAGAAATGAATAAATTGAAATCGGAATAACTGAAAAGTATCAGAAGAATCCTGAAAAGCAGTAAGCATGCTACCAGATGTATAAGAAGATTCGTAAGATGATATCCAAACGGATTAAGCTTCCAGATCGAGTAATCAATTGCATATGTTGTAAAAACTACAGGGCGGTAATAATTACCAATAACCTTATGAAAGCCTTCTTCACCTGTAAAGAACTTTGGGATGTTTGATAGAGAAGTTATCCCCTGATTCTGCTGAATAACAGATTCATCATCAAATACAAAATCATTATAAAGTGAGTTGTAAAATATTACAACATTTAATATGGCAATTATAAGATAGCAATGCTTTAAAGAAAGCTTTTTCATTATAACTTACCCGCTATTATAATTTAGCAGCTACAACTACAGAAGTTTTAGCTGTTTCTACAACGCCTCCGTTTTGATCTACGGCTTCAATGAACACTATATAGATACCGATCCTCAGCTTTTGCTTTGCATTATCAAGACCGTCAAATATTATTGTTCCATCACTTCCTGAGATCTGATTATTAGCAAGGTCTCTCACAAGCCTTCCTTTGATATCATAAATTTTTGCTCTGATCTGAGCAATGTTGGTCTTTAGCTTATACTTAATAATAGTAAAATCCTCAAACCCGTCACCATCTGGTGAGAATGGGTTCGGAGCAACTGAAATACTTGTAGTTGTTGTAGTATTATTAGTGAAAATGCTGTTAACTTTCATAGGAGTACCTCCGAGTGTGGCTGCAGATGAACTCCAACTTGTTTTGTTATTAGATTGAAGAAGTGGATTTATCTTTTCAAGTGAGTAACCTGTAGCATCAGAAAGATTTGGGTTTTTCCAATTTGCTAAATAGCTTACCTGATCTATAAGATTATTATTTATATCGAATAATGATAACGTCTCTCCGTCATTGCTTAAACTAAGTGATGTGTTGATCACTATTCTTTTCTTTAAAGCCGGATCAGTCAAATATGGAAATCTTGTAAAAATAGTTGTATCACTTGCTATAACTATATATCCACCCGGTTCAAGCATTGCATTGCATGAATCTGAAAGGTGAACAAAATTAGATGACTCATTGAATCTCCATCCCTTCAGGTCAACTGTAAAGTTTCTTGGATTATAGATCTCAACATATTCAGCATTGCCGGTTAATGGAGAAGACATGATCTCGTTTACCACAAGATCCATAGGTGAATATGAAATTGCATTTGCAAATGAATTTGCTCTTGTCGGTGAAGATTTTTCGCAATCTACAGATGCCGCCCAATTAGTTGAATCCTGTGATAATCCATTAAATGCTTTTCTTTCAAGTGAGTACCCTGTAATTCCACCCCAGTGAGAGTTATATGTTACACGATCTGCCTGTGAGTTATTTGAATTAAATATCGTAATATCATCTCCATCATCATTTAATGACGGCAGTGAAGACACATAAATTATTTTATTGCTGTCGATCAAAGGATGATTTTGTAATATCAAATTACTTTTTGAAAGAACAATATAATCTCTGTGTACAATAAATCTATCAGAAGTCGTAATAGTCACTTGAGTGCCAGTTGCATCTGAAATTTTCCAGTTCTTTAAATTTAGATCATTATCAGAATTATTATATAGCTCGATCCATTCAGGTTCGGGCGTAACCGGATGATACATAATTTCATTAATGATCACTCCTGCTATTCCGCCTGACGAACTTACATTTACATTTGCTACACGCTTATTATTTGTTGTATCAAGGTCTGCCGCAAATTCAACTTTACCAATATATTGCTTTATACCAACTCCGGTATCAGGCAATGTTACATAAATTGCATACACTGAATCACCGGAGTTCATTGATGCATAAGTAAAAGTTGTAAGAAGCTCTGAAACCTGGGCAATGCTGTCTCTGTTTACATCTTTATAAATTTTCAACGATATATTTGTAGCAGTGTTAAGTCCT
>JBBRMY010000077.1:0-12308 GCA_038230595.1 Ignavibacteria bacterium | reverse complement strand
ATAGATGAGATCTGCAGTGGAACAGACCCAGTTCTCGGCAGTGCCTTATCAGCTGCATTTTTAAAATATCTTTCCGAAAAAGATGCAAAGGTAATTGTAACAACGCATAACGGTGACCTAAAAGTTTTTGCTTATAAAGAACCGAAAGTTGAGAATGCATCACTGGAATTTGATTCAGAAACATTGTCACCGAATTTTCATTTTAATATGGGAATTCCCGGACAAAGCTTTACTTTTGAGATAGCAGAAAAATTTGATCTGAATGATGATATTATAAATGAAGCCAAATCACTTCTAACATCGGGGGAAAATAATCTTGAGGAGATATTAAAACAGCTAAATGAGAACAGGCAGAAATATACTGAATTAAAGAACAGGTTTGATATAGAGAATACTAGGCTTAACGGATTGGTTTCGCTATATAATTCAAATATTGAAAAACAAAAAAATAATGAGAAAGTAATTCTCAGAAAAGCTAAAAATGATGCAAAAGCATTGGTAGATGACGCAAACAAACTGATAGAAAATACAATAAGAAGAATAAGAGAAGATAAAAATTTTTCTGCAAAAGAGGTGAAAGACACTTTTAAGAAAAGCTTTAATGAAATTGTTAAAGGAATAGAAGATGAAGAAGAAAAGATAACAGTTCTGAATGAAAATATTTCCATTGGTGATACTGTAAGAATAAAAGGATCAGAGTCGGTTGGAAATGTTATGGAGATCGATGATAACAATGTATCAATGAATTTGAATGGATTACTGCTTCGCTCAAAGCTGAGTGAAGTTGAGAAAGTATCTCATAGAAAATTAAAGAAAGAGCATTCAAAAGAATCATTAGTAGAAATAAACGAAAAGCCGATAAGCAGCAGTGTTGACCTGAGAGGAATGTATTCAAGTGACGTTGCAAATGAGCTGGATAAATTTCTGCAGGATTCAATTGTAAATGGATTAAAAGAAGTGACGATAGTTCATGGAAAAGGCGGCGGGATATTGCGTGAAGAAGTAAAAAAATATTTGAAGACTAATCAGTCAGTGAGATCCTTCAGAGGCGGTAATTGGAACGAAGGCGATATGGGTGTAACGATTGTGGAGCTTTGATTTAAAGTGAATTGTGAAAAAAAATAATGTTATACATAAATAGGGTTTTTATTTGCCCCGACCTAAAGGTCGGGGCAAATAAAAGCAAAAGCTTCCGTTGCTTTGCAACAGTCTTTGCGCCTTGGCGAGCTTTGCGTGAGAATATTTTTTTCCAAGATGTAAATTTAAATCGAACGTTTAACTGAAAATACCTATTATTATATTAAATAATCTGGAACATGTCCCCAATCCTTATAGTAGATGACGAGCAGAGTATAATTGACAGTATCAGCATGATATTGGCATCGGAATACAGCGTAGATTCAGCTATTGATGGCAAAACAGCCATTAGCAAAGTTAAAGCAAATTCATATGACCTTGTTCTGCTTGATATAAAAATGCCGAGAATGGACGGGCTTGAAGTTCTTGAAAAAATTAAAGAAATAAATAAAGAGCTTGTTGTCATAATGATCTCAGGCCATGGCACGATTGAAACTGCAGTAGAAGCTACAAAAAAAGGCGCTTATAATTTCTTACAAAAGCCGCTTCCTGATCTTCATGAACTAAAGCTTATAATTAAAAATGCTATCGAATATAAGAGATCAAAGGAAGAGCTGAATCTTCTTAAAGAACGCATTATTGAAGAAAATCAGATCGTTGGCAGCAGTGAAAGGATAAAGACAGTTAAGCAGCTTATAGAAAAATATTCTAAAGTTAATTCAAATGTTCTGATATGCGGAGAAAGCGGAACCGGAAAAGAAATTGCTGCCCGTCAGATACATTATCTTTCATCAAGAAAAGATTGTCCTTTCATTCAGATAAATTGCGCAAATCTTTCGCATGAAAATGTTGAGCTCAAGCTTTTCGGTGGTATTGACAGTGAAAATATTGTTGTTAAAGGTGCTCTTGAGGAAGCAGACAATGGAACAGTTTTCGTTGATGAAGTCAGTGACCTAACTCTCGAAGTTCAGGCGAAGCTGCTCAGGATAATTGAGACAAATTCTATTTCAAGGATAGGCAGTAATACAAGCATTCCGATCGATACAAGATTTATTTTTTCAACTAACGGAGATCTATTGCAGAACGTTGCTGAAAAAAAATTCCGGGATGAACTGTATCATAGAATAAATGTACTGAAGCTTGATCTTCCTCCGTTGAGAGAAATTCCGGAAGATATAGAAGAGCTGGTTAAATTTTTTGTAAAGCAGATATCACGAAATAACAGTATACCATTAAAACGATTTTCAGAAAATGCTATAATGCTTTTGAAATCTTTCAGGTTTGCTGGAAATGTCAGAGAACTAAAAAATCTTGTTGAGAGACTGATGATAACTCTTGATACAAATGTAATTGAAGTAGAAGATATTGAGATACCCGGCAGCAGACATTCAAAGCTTTATAATGAACTGTTCTATAAAGATCTTTCATTGAATCAGTTTCAGAATGATTCAGAAAAAATATTTTTATTGAAAGTTCTTAATGATTATAAGTTCAATATGACCAGAGCTTCGGAAGCACTTCAGATCCAGCGAAGCCATCTTTATAATCTGATGAACAAATACGATATTCACCGCCCAACGAAGAAAGCTAATTAAGATACAAATACCGATTTATTATCAATCTATTACTTCTAAATGTTATCTTTTAGGTGGCCGTTGGTGACGTTCCGATAAATCGGAACTAAACACCAACGGCGGAGATATTGGGTTTTTTCTTTGCTCCTTTGCGGGTTTTGCGTAAAAAGAAATAAGAAACTGACCTTATATTCCCATTATAATTGAACTCTAAAATGGTTATTTTTGTATATAATTAAGACCAATGCACAAGATAAAAAGACCTATTAACAACGAAATTAAGATCGGTGAAAAATACCGTATTGCTCATAAAGGAATGGAGCTTTACGATGCTGAGCTGACAAATTATGACGGCGGATGCTGGGGAACTGTGAAAGTTGCGAATATTCTGGACTCTCCAAATGCAAAAGTTTATAAAGAAGGTCAGACCTTTGATATTAAAGTAGCAATGTACGAGTTCTTTGAAGTACCTGCAGAAGAATTAAAATGATCATTTCTTCATCTGAGATCATTCTCGAACCTGCACAGGAACAATTAATAAGCAAGGGATGGGGAAGTGAGATCATATCAGATACAAGAACTGAAAAAATAGTTTATCAGTCTGATCAGGAAGAGGTTAATGGTTTTTTATCACATCCGATTGACACTTCAAAAAAATATCCTCTGGTAATATGGAATAGAGGAGGTTATTTAAAAGACGGAAGGATAGATGAGTTTTTAGCGAGAGGAATTTTCGGAGAGATCGCTTCATGGGGATTTGTTGTGCTTGCATCTTCTTACAGAAAAGAAGAGCAGTTTGGCGGTGATGATGTTAATGATGTTTTAAATCTTATAAAGGTTGCAGAGGAACTGGAATATTGCAATTCTGAAAAGATAGGAATGGAAGGCTGGAGCAGAGGTGGTATGATGGCTTACTTGACGCTGACAAAAACTGACAGAATAAATTGCTGCACGATAATTTCCGGACTTGCAGATCTTGAAAGGAATGAAAAAGTTGTCCCCGATCTTGGAAAAATATTCAGATCTGCTTTTAAGACTGAAGATTCAGTATTAAAAAATGAATTAAGAGATAAGCGTTCTGCAGTGAAGTTCTTTGATAAGATCAATAAAAAAACTAAATTCCTTTTAATACATGGTACGGCTGATGAGAGAATATCTTATCTTGATGCCGAAGATATGTACAGGAATTTAAAAGCAAATGGTAATGAAGTTGAGCTGAAACTGATCGAATGCGGAGATCATTATCTTAACAAGCAGAAAAAAGAAATAGCACAAATAAGAAAAAGTTTTTTACAAAAAAATTTACAATAATAAAATAACAGAAAGGAATTAAAATTATGTATGATCCGGTTCTCGTTCAGCCAATGAAAGACGAAGCAACAGCAATAGGATTTACTCAGCTGAATTCAGCGCAGGAAGTCCAGAATGAATTAAGCAAGGAAGGTACAACTTTTGTATTTGTAAATTCTGTTTGCGGATGCGCAGCAGGAAAAGCAAGACCCGGACTTTCTTTAGCGATAGATTGGGCAAAAGAAAACAGCTGCATGCCTGACAGGCTCATAACAGTTTTTGCAGGAATGGAAACAGATGCAGTTGCAAAAGCCAGAGAATATTTTGATGGATTTCCGCCTTCATCTCCTCAGATGGCATTGCTAAAAGATGGTAAGATCGTAGGAATGATACAAAGACTTGAGATCGAAAATGCAGATGCAAATATGGTTGCTAATAAAATAGCGGGTATACTTAAGCAAAACATTGGCGTAGAAACAAACTAATTTCACTTCTCCCTTATATTTTCAAGAAGGAGTAAAATAAAAAACGCGACTTCCGGTCGCGTTTTTTATAAATTTTTAATCCCATAGTTCACTGCTTCTCTTTCACTTTCTTATATTTTTTAATGATCTCATACAATTCTTCCTGTTCAAAAGGCTTTGTGATATAATCATTCATTCCTAAGTCTAAAACTTTCTGCTTTGATTCTCCGAATGCATCAGCTGTTAAAGCAAGTATAGGGATTTTACTATTTAATTCAGTTGATTTACTATTCCGAATTATCTTTGTTGCTTCGATGCCACACATTTCAGGCATCTGAAGGTCCATGATCACTACGTCATATTCATTTTTTTTGATCATTTCGATCGCTTCTTTTCCGGTTAAAGCAAAATCGATCTCAGCCTTCCACTTGCGGAAGATCTGCTTCAATACCATTTGATTTATCTTATTATCTTCAGCTGCCAGGATCTTCATTCCTGAAAGATCTTTTTCCGGATGATTCATTTTTTTAATTCTTACATTGTCAGTTAGTTGATAACTGAAATCTCGTTTGAAATTATATGGTTTCATGTTTATAATCAAAGCAATATGTGTGCCGATTATTTGATATTTAATTTAAATTTGACAGTCCCAAAAACAGAACCTTTTTGAAATTAATTGGTAAAATAATTGTTATAAGTATTAGTTTAAGCTAAGGAAAATTAAAAGAAGGATTTAATTATTAGTTTAAATTTATTAAAAAAATGAACATCTTAACCGAAAGGAAACATAATTTATATGGATAGTAATTTTTCAAACAGAGTACAGGATGTGATCCGATTAAGCAGGGAAGAGGCTATAAGGCTCGGACATGATTACATTGGTACTGAGCATCTTTTGCTTGGAATTATACGTGAAGGTGAAGGAATTGCAATAAAAATATTCAAGAACTTAGGCGTTGACGTAAATAAGATAAAAAAGACTGTTGAAGATACAGTCAGACAAACCGGCGGTTCGCTTACGGTTGGAAATATTCCACTTACGAAACAAGCAGAGAAAGTATTAAAGATCACATACCTTGAAGCAAAATTATTTAAATCAGACGTAATAGGTACAGAGCATCTTCTTCTTTCGATATTGAGAGAAGACGATAATCTTGCAGCTCAGATTCTGCATCAGCTTAATGTTAATTATGATAACGTAAAGCTTGAGCTTGATAATATATTAAAAGGAAAGCCTTCTTCAGGACCGGCAACACCAAAACCGGCTATGGAGAAGAAAACTGATAAAACTAAAACACCCGTTCTCGATAATTTCGGACGCGATCTTACAAAGTTGGCAATAGACGGTAAGCTTGATCCTATAGTGGGCAGAGAAACAGAGATAGAAAGAGTTGCTCAGGTTCTAAGCAGAAGAAAGAAAAATAATCCTGTTCTTATAGGTGAACCCGGAGTTGGAAAGACTGCAATTGCAGAAGGTCTTGCTCTGAGAATTATTACAAAACAGGTTTCACGTGTACTTCATAATAAAAGAGTAGTTACTCTCGACCTTGCAGCTTTAGTTGCAGGTACAAAGTACAGAGGGCAGTTTGAAGAGAGAATGAAGGCTGTTATGAATGAGCTTGAAAAAGCTAAAGACGTTATTCTTTTCATTGATGAATTGCATACTATAGTTGGTGCAGGCGGCGCAAGCGGTTCGCTTGATGCTTCTAATATTTTCAAGCCTGCTTTATCAAGAGGTGAGATACAATGTATAGGTGCAACAACTCTGGCAGAATACAGGCAGTACATAGAAAAAGACGGAGCTCTTGACAGAAGATTTCAGAAGGTAATGGTAAATCCTCCTACTGTAGATGAGACAATTCAGATCCTGAATAATATTAAATCGAAATATGAAGAGCATCATAATGTAAAATATTCTGATGAAGCAATTATTAACGCAGTGAAATTAAGTGATAGATATATCACTGATAGATTTCTTCCGGATAAGGCTATTGATGTGATGGATGAAGCAGGTTCAAGAGTTCACCTATCAAATATAGTTGTTCCTGAAGATATTGTTACTCTTGAAATGGAAGTTGAAAAAGTTCGTCAGTCAAAAAATCAGGTTGTTAAAAATCAGAACTATGAAGAAGCTGCAAGATTAAGAGACAGTGAAAAAAAGTTGCTAACTGAACTTGAAACGATAAAGGCTGAGTGGGATATAAAATCACAGTCGATGATCTTTGATGTTACAGAACAAAGTGTTGCAGATGTGGTAGGTATGATGACAGGAATTCCGGTTAGTAATATTTCTGAAGCAGAATCGGCCCAGCTTGTTAAAATGGATGATGAGCTCAAGAAAGTTGTTATTGGTCAGAATGAAGCAATTGAAAAGATATCAAAAGCGATCAGAAGAGCTAGAGTTGGTTTAAAAGATCCGAACAGACCTATAGGTTCATTTGTTTTTCTCGGCCCAACTGGTGTAGGAAAAACAGAGCTCGCAAAGCAGCTTGCATTATTCCTCTTCAAGTCCGAAGATGCAATGATAAGAATTGATATGAGTGAGTATATGGAGAGATTCAACGTATCCAGACTTATTGGATCGCCTCCGGGATATGTAGGTCATGATGAGGGCGGGCAGCTTACTGAAAAAGTAAGAAGGAAACCATACTCAGTAATATTGTTTGATGAGATCGAAAAAGCTCATCCTGATGTTTTCAATGTTCTGCTCCAGGTATTGGATGATGGAATGCTGACAGACGGGTTAGGAAGAAAGATCGATTTCAAAAATACGATCATTATTATGACTTCAAATATCGGAACAAGAGATATTAAGCTTGATAAGGTATTTGGTTTTGGTGAAGTTCAGATTGGTGGAAAATATGAAAAGATGAAATCTGCTATAGATGAATCAGTTAAAAAAATATTCTCTCCGGAATTCCTGAACAGAATAGATGAGTTTATAGTCTTTAAGCAACTTGAAAAAGATAATCTTGTTAAGATAGTTGATATCGGATTAGAGCAGCTTCTGCACAGATTAAAAAATAACGGAATTGTAATTGAAGTTTCAAAGCAGGCTAAGGAATATCTGGCAGATAAAGGATTTGACCAGAATTATGGAGCAAGACCTTTAAGAAGAGCTATTCAAAAATATCTTGAAGATCCGCTTAGTGAAGAAATTCTCAAAGGAAATTTCAAAGAAGGTTCAGTAATAAAAGTTAAGTACAAAAAAGGCTCTGATGATTTTATATTCGTTGATACTAAAAAGGAAAGTAATATTGAAAAAGAAGTTGCTGATATCCTGAACGAATCTGAAAAATCAGAACCGGAGAAAAATGAATAATCCCGGTAAATTCAATGCGCAGGTAACTGCAACCGGACATTTCGTTCCAGACAGAGTTCTTTCCAACAGTGACCTGGAAAAATTCCTTGATACTAAGGATGAATGGATAACTTCCAGAACTGGAATAAAAGAAAGAAGGCTGCTCGAAAAAGGGCAGCCAACTTCTTATATGGCTATCAAAGCTATTGAAATGCTTCTGGAAAAAAGAGGCATCTCTGCCGATGAGATCGATCTGATCGTTGTCGGTACTGTTACTCCCGATATGATGTATCCTTCCACAGCTTGTATTATACAGGAAGCTGTCGGCGCAAAAAACGCATGGGGCTTTGATGTACTTGCAGCTTGCTCCGGTTTCATCTTCGCTTTTTCCACAGCAGTTCAGTTTATAATGTCAGGTGCTCATAAAAAAGTTATAGTTGTTGGCTGTGATAAAATGTCTTCCATCGTTGATTATGAGGACAGGAATACTGCTATTTTATTTGGCGATGCAGCAGCCGCATTTTTACTTGAGCCGACAGAAGATAAAACAATGGGATTCTTAGATTGCATTCTTCACGTTGATGGCAAAGGCGCACCTTTCTTGCATCAGCTCGGAGGAGGAAGCCTTAATCCTGCAACTCATGAAACAGTTGATAAGAAAATGCATTTTGTATGGCAGGATGGTAAAACAGTTTTCAAAGCTGCAGTTGTTGGTATGGCAGATATTTCAGAGGAGATAATGCTTAAGAATGGTTTAAAACCTGATGACGTTGCCTATCTGGTTCCTCACCAGGCAAATATGAGGATAATAACGGCGTGTGCTGAAAGAATGAAGCTCTCAATGGATAAGGTTATTGTTAATATTCATAAATATGGAAATACGACTGCTGCTACTATACCTTTATGTATTTCAGAATATGTTTATGAAGGCAAGATCAAAAAAGGTGATTACCTGATCCTGTCAAGCTTTGGAGCCGGATATACTTACGGCTCGATCTTATTAAGATGGGCTTATTGATATACTGAGATTATTAAAAATTATGAAAGCCTGCTTATAGATCAAAAAGATTTAAAGCAGGCTTTTTTATATGTGTATCATAATTATTGTAACTGTAAATGGAAAGCTCTTACGATTTAATATCGGCATCTAAAATTAATTTAGGACTGAAGGTTTTACAAAAAAGACCTGATGGCTTTCATGATATTGAAACAATTTTTTATCCCACAGAGCTCCATGATGATATTTCTATCGACATAAAGCCCAACGGGCAGAATCATAACTCACTTTTTATCCACTGTAACAAGCAGTATGTCCCGCAGAATAAAGATAATATTTGTTATAAGGCAATAGAAGCATTCTTCAGAAAATTCCATATAACTGATTGCTTTGATATAGATATAAAGATCAATAAAAGAATTCCTGTTGGCGGGGGATTAGGAGGCGGTAGTTCGAATGCTGCTGCAGTAATAGAGTTTGTAATTAAATATTTTAAAATTGATGTCGATGCAAATAAAAATGAAATTTTAGAAACAGCACTTTCAATCGGAAGTGATGTTCCATTCTTCTTATACTTAAAGCCATGCTTTGCATCTAAAAGAGGAGAGGATATAAAGGTGTTAAGCGATTTTAAAATTAATGGAAAGATCCTTATCGTGAATCCAAATCTGCACATTTCTACAAAATGGGCTTTTGAATCTCTTCATCTTCAACCGGATAAGATTAGATCTTCAGAATTAAGTACTGTAGAAAAATTCTCGCCGGATATATTCCCGTTACTGGAAAACGATTTTGAAAAAATTGTATTTGAAAAATATCACATATTGAAAGAAATTAAAGATAAGCTGTATCAGAGCGGAGCAATTTTTGCTTCTATGAGCGGTACCGGAGCAACTATGTATGGTATCTTCAATAATGAAACCGATATCCAGATGTTGTTTAAAAAATTCAGAGAAGATAATTATTTTGCTTTTATTTCTGAGTAGAGGCGGGAGGGAACACGATTTTGTAGTGACGCGATGTTCGTGTCTTGGAGAATTTATGCAGCAGTTGGTGTTTAGTTACGATTTATTGGAATGGCATCAATAGCCATCGTAAGGATAAACTGATACCTGAATAAAAAAAAGACCTGACAGAATTTAATCTGTCAGGTCTTTTTTGTAAATGAATGATAATTCTTTAAAACGTCACAGCCAGTTTTGTTGTTGGTACAAGCTCCCACTTATTTGTTACAGGGGATAATTGATTCGACATCTGTATCTTTGTACTGAATTTCAGATTGCTGTTGAAAATTGAAGCGCTCCATACTGCATCTGCAGCACTTAGGAGATGATTAATTAATATACCATAAACAAAATTCTGAGATGTGTCATAATAATTATTAGCCTGCTGCCTTATTACAGCATAATTTTCCCATAATGGACTTGTCCAGTTTATATAAGTATTCTGATCATAGTTCCCGGTGGCATCATCCCATCCTGCTACAAAGCTATGATACTTTCCGATAAGTTCATAATATTGCTGAACTCCATATGCAGGTAATGTATGTGAAAAGTGAACAGATTCCAAAGCATGGATCGTAGTATACAAATGATCTAAACTCGGATCATTAGGGTCTATGTTTCCGCTCTCTGCAAGGTTTAAGCCATGAAGCCATGTTGCATATCGTCTGACACTCCAATGCGCATCTGCAACTCCCTGATAGTAAACAGTCTGATCTGCTTCCTTGTTCTGATAAACTTTATATCCTATCCACATCCCTGCTTCGATAACAATAAATGCTGCGGCTTTAATATAACTCTTGGAATAAATTTCACCGGCTCCGGGGACAAGAGCTGAAAATAGTCCGGCTAAAATCGGAGACTTTTCATTTTTCTTTTCTGCCAGAGGAGAAAGGTTCTTTTTAGAATAACCGGATTGTAAGGTTAAACCCGGATCTTTAGAACTGGTAAGAAAATAGTTAGTAGCATCACTTCTTTTGTAATCTTTAACTGTATTTTCCTGTGCGAATGATAAGGAAAATGTTAGAAAGAAAATTAACGGCAGCATTACCGGAGCTTTTCTGATTTTTTCGTGTTTCATCAATAATAAATTTTGTTTAGAAAAAGTGGCTGAGCCGGTAGGTATGTTGTCTTTAACTTTTCTCCTCTTTTAAATTTTGATTCAATTTCTTTAAGACTTATTTTAGATTTTCCTATGTCGATCAAAATTCCCATTATTGCTCTCACCATCGAATGTAAATACCTGTCTGCAACGATCCTGAAAACTATCTCACCTTTACTTTTGGTTTCTTTATAGCTTAGTTCAAAAATAGTACATTCAAAATTATGCTTATCGGTCTTGTTCTTACATACAGATTCAAAAGAATGTTTTCCCTTTAAAAATAAAATACACTTATTTATCCTATCCATATCAAGCATTCCTCGGGGGTAATAAAACATATCCCGGTTGATGGATCTGACCTGTGTAGTTACCTGATAAATATATTCACGCTTCTTTGCAGATCTTCTTGAACTGAAGCTGAATGGTACTTCCTGAATTTTTTTTATTGTTATAGTTACGGGCAGAAGGGAATTGAAAGAATATAAAAACTTTTCAGTTACGAGATCCTTTTCATAAAAAAAATTAGCTGCCTGATTATATGCGCTTACACCGCTGTCAGTTCGCCCTGCTGCAAAAATTCGGATCTTTTCTTTTAATAAAATCTCTAATGCTTTTTCAATGTGGAACTGAATAGTATTATCTGTGTAATTCTGAAGCTGCCACCCGTTAAAGCTTCTTCCATCATATTCTATCGTAAGCTTGTAGTTTCTCAATTAAGCCTTTTCAACTAACTCTAGAAATTTTTTGAAAAATTTACCTTCACGCCGTCAAATCCGTTAAGACTTCTTGTCAGCTCGCTGTTCATTTTTACAGAAGTATTACTGCTGTTTGCCAGGAGCAACGCGCTTAATCCGCTGATCAGTCTGTTAACAACCAAAGCAGTCGAAAAAACTATTTTAGAGTTAAAAACTCTTTCGCTTTGCCTGCGCTGAGCATCGAAGTCTGTTCTGTTACTTATATTGTTCCAGTTCCAGTAATATGTATTAACATCAAGCACCTGATCATATTGTCCGCTCTGCAGCTTTGTATTATTGTAATCATAGATACTGTTATAATTACCTACGTTTCCGTAATAATCATCACTTTTGCCGTTAAGATTTACTCCTGCATTTATCTCTGCAAATTTTCTCGCATCTTCTCTCAGAGAATTTCCATAAAGATTTATTCCAACCAGTCCCAGCCAGGAAGCTGCTTCTGCAGTTAAAAAATATTTTCCTACATCCATTCTTCCTTCATAATAATGTCCTGCACCTGGTAATACCAGTGAAAGCAATAATGCTACGCCACCGGATTTATTTGAAGCAGGTGGTACTTTTAGCTCGGGACTTAATTTTGTATCAGCTTTTAAAGTCTTATCTTTTAACTGTAAGATTGAGTTTGGATCTTTATTTATAATATCCTGCGCATTTGAAATATTAAAGCTTACGACAATTATCAGCAGCGATGCTGCAACTATTCTTCTCATTAATTTAATTTGATCTATTTTCTGTTTCTAATGTTTT
>JBBRMY010000076.1:0-12369 GCA_038230595.1 Ignavibacteria bacterium | reverse complement strand
TATGCATCCCTGTTGAAAATAAATTCCATGTACTTCCTGAATTTGTGCTTACATAAACTCCGATATCATTTCCGATATAAATATTTGTTGGATACAACGGATCACATACAACGGATTCTGTAGGTACATCAGGCAATCCAATAGATATATCAGTCCAGTTGGTACCAGCATTAGTCGACCTGAATACATGACCGTTACCAAAGCCGCCGTAAGTTACAAAGACTTCGTTTACATTGTTTGGATTTACATTCATATCTATAGGATATTTCTGTGGTAGTGCACCAGTAACATTTGTCCAGTTAAGTCCTGCATTAAATGATCTGTAAATTCCACCTGCAGATGCTCCCGGAATTGTACCGCAGTACAAAGTGTCTGTTCCGTTATTTGAAACTGCCATCGAAAGAACCTTATTGTTATTAAAAGTTGCCGCTCCGAAAGGGCCAGCCCAGTTGCCTCCTCCTGTAGTTGACTTATAAATCCCTAAGCCGCCACCGTAAAGTATATTGGAATTAGTTCTGCAAACTACATATGGAGCTGAAAAGCAATATTTGTTTGGATCACTTGCGCTCGGCATTCCGATATCAGACCATGAAACTCCCCTGTCTACTGATTTATTAATATCTCCGTAAGAATATTCCGTATAAACAATATTATCATTGGATGAATTCACTCCGCACCAGAATCCGTCACCTACAAATGTTTTGTAAAATGCATTGTTAGAATTTCCCTGGTAAAGACCGCTTCTATTATCCTGCAAGCCGCCTAAAGCAAAATTTGAATCCTGAAATGAGTTTGCAAATGAGTTATAGAATTGTGAAGTGACCAATCCTCCGTTGCATGAAAAAAATGTTCCGGCAAAATCATTAGAACGATACATGCCGCCATCCGCAATCACATAAATTTTATTCGGATCGAGCGGATTTGATGCAAAGAAATGCACATCAGCATGAACAAAATTTGAAGGTCCTTCGGGGTCACCCGGATTGACAACACCGGTATTCCATGCAGACCAGCTGGTCATAGTAGAAAACGAAGTACCACTGTTGATTGATCTTTCAACATTAAGTGTTCCTGCAAGTACCTGAGAAGAATCATTTGTTTTCACAAATAATCCATTGTTATACCACCCCTGATTTCCGATCGGAACGGCAGTACTGCCGATAGTCCAGTTAACTCCTGCATTAGTACTTTTATACATACCGATATATGAAAGATCATTTGCAACACTAGCGTAAATTATCTTAGGATTGTTTTTATAAAGCTCGATAGTTGTTTTTCCTGTCCATGTAGCAGGAAGCCCGCCGGTTAATTTTACCCAGTTAATACCTGAATCAGTTGTCTTATAAATTCCTACATTCGGTACTGGAGAAATATTTGTAAGGTCACCAATAGAAGCATAAACAATATTTGTATCAACTGCATCGATCTCCATATCAACAACCATTTTAAAATTCAAAACCTGATTCCAGTTTACCCCTGCATTTGAAGATTTATAAATACCTTCACTTGTTCCAGCATACAGTATCGATGTATTTTTTGGATTTATAAGAACTTTCCATACTCCTGTCTGACTCTGATAAGTCCAGTCGAGAGATTTAACCCATGTAGCTCCTGCATTTGTGCTTTTTAAAATTCCGATACCATACATTCCCCTCGTCAATCTATTATCCAGTCCGTTCAAAGATGCCTGATATCCGTAATTTTCACCTGTACCTATATACAGATTATTTGGATTGGAAGGGTCGATAGCTATTGCTCCCACAGCCTGAACCGGAAATCCGGTTTCGACATAGCTCCATGCGGCTGCTCCAAGACCTCCTGTTATTGACTTCCAAAGTCCACCCGATGCTGAGCCAACATATACCATACTTGTATCAACCGGATTAACAACCATGGATAGGCAGCGCCCTCCGATATTTGTTGGTCCAAGAGATTTCCATGGCGCAGGTGCTTTTCCGGAAGAAGGTGACAACTCATGCATTCTGTCTTTTGAATACTGATATGCTGCATAAAATCTATCCTGTGGAATATCAGCATCCGGATATGCCCTCATGTCATTAATAAAATGCATTGATTCATAAGATCCTGATGGACCTGACTTTTCATTTTCTTCCATTTCCTGTTCAGTTTTGGAAGTGCCCGCAAAATTTAGAAAGCTGATCTTACTTTTTAAAGCAAAAACGGAAAAACAAATGAAAACTATATATAACGCTAATAAATATTTTCTGGATCTGGTCATTAGTCTTTTAAATTGAATTAAACTTATTAAAATTTAGTCGTCCCGAATAATAATTACAACGCATTACAGGCTATAGTTAATAGTTATAACTTTTAACTGTTTTTTATTATACTTATTATTTGCATAGAAATGATCGGGAAAATAAAGGATTCAATAAAAAATCTGAATTTTACTGGAAATGAAAAGAAGTTAATTCTATTCATTACAGTTGTTATTTTAGCTGCAGCCGGAATAAAGCTTTTCGAAGGATATATTCATACTTCTAAGCCTTATGATTATTCGAAATCGGATTCAATTTTCAAAGTATTAAGCACGAGAAACGACTTCGCTGTTTCTGATACTATTAGAAATGATAGTTCGGCATATCAGAAAAAATTATTCTCTGAAGCTGCTTTGGATTCGATGAATTCAAAGGGCAAAAAAACCGTCAATGGAAGCAAGCAGGATTTTTTAAAGAACACATTAATAAATATAAATACAGTTCCGAAAAGCGATCTGATAAAGCTGCCCGGAGTTGGGGAATCGACGGCAGATAAAATTATTGAATACAGAAGCAAAAAGCCCTTTAAAAAGGCTTCAGATATTATGAGTGTGAAAGGGATCGGAGAAAAGAAGTTCGATAAAATGAAAGAATTTATTAAAACAGAAAATTAATTTGGCTAAATTTTTACTTGGATTCGGAGATAACAAGCTTAGACTGATGCTTGTTAATAATATGAATGAAGTTATTACTCTCGAAGAGATATCTGTAACTATTGATCTTTCCAAAGATATTGCCATTCTTAAAAATGACAAGAACACCATCTATGAGCTTTCAGATATTATAACTACTACTATAAAAACTGAAGGCATTGAAATAGAATCAGCAGGAGTAACTATTGATTCATCGCAGGCATTTATCAGTAATATACCTGTTGATTTCAAAGAAGATGTTAAAATGATCCACAATCATCTTATGTGGGAGCTTTCCAATTTTTTCCCGGACGAGCATCAGAATTTTAATATTAAATATTACAAGCTGGATAAAAAAGGACTGCCTGCAAATATTGATGAAGCATTGCTGATTGCTATGGATAAAAACAAAACGGAATTTGTAAAGAATATTTTTTCAGTTCTGAAATTTCCTTTAAAGATAATTGATATAGACCATTTTTCATCTGAAAAGCTTTTGAAGTACAATTATCCTTCAGATCTTGCAAGCAGCGAAATACTTTTAATTGGCTTCAGGTCAAAAGGCATGGAGCTAAGCGTTATTTGTAATGAAAAGCTTAAGCATTATGAATTCATGAATAGCTTTAATGTTGGTGACCCTGCGCTGATATCCGATTTCATCAAGCGAATGAGGATAGAAAACGATATTAATATTTCCAAAATATTTTATTACGAAGATAATATTCTGAACAGAGTTCCAAAAATGAATGAAGGACTTAATGGTGAAAACGGAGAATTGAAAAATATCCCCATTTGCATTATTGATCCTTTTCTTAAGCTGAAGCTTTCACGACAGCTGCTTTCAGGAAAAAATACGAATGAGAATTTTTCCCGGTTCTCAGCACTTTGCGGACTTGCTGTAAAGCTGAATTAAGAATTGCTTCGGAACTTCAAGATATGGTGAATTGAGAATTATTTCAGGAAAATATAAAAGCAGACAGCTTATTTCTCCGGGAAAAGATGACAGAGTTCGACCTACGACTGACAGAGCTAAAGAATCCCTTTTTAATTTAATAATTAATTTTTTTGAGCCCGAAGGAAGTAAAGTAATAGATATGTTTTGCGGCTCAGGATCAATTGGGTTGGAATTCATTTCACGAGGCGCAGACCGCTGCATTTTCATTGATAAGAACATAATAGCTGTCAGTAAAAATGTCAGAGCTTTAGCAGTTGAAGATAAATGCCTTATTGTAAAGCATTGCTGTCTGGATTATATAAGATATCCGATTACAACAGACCTGATCTTTGCAGATCCGCCTTATAATTATGAAGATCTTAATGAACTTATAACTCTTGCATCTGCACAAAACTGCTATTTTATTCTTGAGCATTCAGGTGATCTTGTCTTGGTCAATGAAATAAAGGAAAAGATCATAAAAGAAAAAAAGATCGGCATTACAAATTTCACATTTTTTGATTTCCGGATTAATCAGGAAAATTGAACTTAAAACTATAGCTCAGATTTGAAAAATATAACTGCTATCTATCCCGGGACTTTTGATCCTATAACTAACGGACATCTGGATATTATTGAAAGAGCTTCTGATCTCTTTGATAAAGTGATAGTTACAATTGCGATAAATGCAGGAAAGACACCTATGTTCACTTCTGAAGAAAGAAGGGATATGATAAGTGAATGTATTCAGAAATACAAAAATGTAGAAGTTGAATATTTTGACGGATTGCTTGTGAGGTTTGCAAAAGAAAAAAATGCAACAGTTATAATCAGAGGGTTAAGGGCAATTTCAGATTTTGATTATGAATTTCAAATTTGTCAGGCTAACAGAAAGCTTGAGCCGGGTATTAATACAATTTTTTTAATGCCGAATGAAAAATATACTTACCTCAATTCATCACTGATAAGAGAGCTCGCTTCTTATGATGCGAATATAATAGAGTTTATTCCGGAAAATGTTCTGAAGAGATTAAAAGAGAAAAAGAAATAGATTTTGCCGGTTTAATCCTGTGATAATTAAATAAAAAAAGACCGGCAAGAATATTTGCCGGTCTTTTTAATTTTTATTAATCTTTTGAACTTCTTTAGGACCTTTTAAAAAACTTTATCCAGGTCTGTATTCTTATACTTTCCACTGGAAAAATAATTTAAGACCTTTCCGAATTCAGGTGCTTCAATATATCCGGGGAAAAAGCCAACATCTTCTCCGTTATATTTAAATCTTATGACTTTCCCGTCAGGACTAAAAAATACCATAGTAGGATAACCTGTTCCGCCCAATAACTTTGCAAGATCAGCTGCTGTATAAGTTTTACCATTATAATTCTGCATTGATTTCTGGTCAACGTCCATTTTCATAAAAATAAAATTGCTGTTTAGACTGTTCATATTTGCGGCATCGCTGAATACATCATTCATTTTTTTACTCCAGACATCCTGACCTGATACAATGGCAATCACTCCGATCTTATTGGAGGTTTTTGCATTGGCAAGACCTTCTTCAACCGTGTAAGTGTTCTGAGCGAACAGTTCGGAGAAAGCTGCTGTCATTAAGAACATTATAATTATTAAAGCATTTTTCGTATTTCTATTATTCATTGTATTCGTTTTCATGTTAATATTTAAACATAGATATGATACTAATTGTTTCAAACAAAAAGGGGCGAAATAATTCCGCCCCTTCATTTTTAAAGCTATTTTGAGTGTTTTACCGGATTATTTCATGATTGGATCCAGATTCGGAAGCACTCCGGCAAGTACAAGTATCAGTATAAGAATTCCAAATATTATTCTGTAAACAACAAAAACCATATTGCTGTGCTTTTTAAGGTAATTAATAAGAAAAGCGATCGATAAATATCCCACAACTCCTGAAACTATTGTTGCAATTACAAGCATTGCTAAATTTGAATGGAGTAGTTCAGCTCTGTCACTATATAATTCATAAAGTCCGCTTAGTGAGATCGCCGGTATACTTAATAGAAACGAATATCTTGCTGCAACATCCCGTTTAAGGCCACGAAAAAGTCCAGCAGTAATTGTCGATCCACTTCTTGAAACTCCCGGAATCAGTGCAAGAACCTGCGCAAAGCCGATAGCTATTCCGTCCCCTATTGTGATGTCTTTCATTTCTTTTTGCTTCTTGCTGACTTTTTCTGCTATATAAAGTACTATAGCAAGAATGATCATAGAAGCACTGATAACATATAACCCTCTGGCGGGTCCTACAATTAATTTTTTAAACACTAAACCGAAAATTGAAATAGGTATCGTACCAAGAATTATCAGCAGAAAAACCCTTGATTCAGGATTTACAAAAAAATCTTTTTTCTTCATTGCAGATAAAAATCCATTGATCAGTTCTTTAATATCTTTGCGAAAATAAATAAATGTAGCTATCAGTGTTCCGAGCTGAATTACTGCTGTAAATGCAGAACCCATATCCTGCCATCCAAGAAGTGCAGGAATAATTCTTAAGTGAGCTGAGCTTGATACCGGAATGAATTCAGTTAATCCCTGTATAATTCCTAACACAACTGCTTTTAAAATGTCCATCTATGTTTTATATTTAAAAAATGTAAATGCTGAGACCGAGACGAAGTCCAAGTCCCTGAGAATTCAGATTAACTGTTTCACCTGAAGGAGTCAGAAGATTTGCTCCGGCATCATCTTTCAGATCCCCTGTAAATTTGAAATCCATGAAACCGCTTATATAGCCGGCAACTTTATTGCTTAACTGAGCATTTGCTGAAATTTCCGGCTTAATAATAAATCCTGATGCAGTATATTTTGCATCAAAATTTGAAACGCTTCTGGTGAATGTTGAAAAGTCATAACCAACACCTGCTCCAAACTTAAAAAAAATAAATTGTGATCTTGAAATGTAAGAAAGATTTAAAAGAGGCTGGTGAGCATTATAGCTGTAAGTGTAAAATGTACCTGCAGGAAGTGATATAGATTTTGTAAAATATGAGTATTCCGCTTTGACTGACCATAAACGCGATATCTGAAATTCAGAACTTCCGAAGAATTCAACTCCCGCATCCAATGATTTTATATTTCCTGCTGTAGAATTTGGGTTATAGTTCGGGAAATCCTGCTTTACAAAATTTACAAGCGAAGTATTATTGGAATAACTTATTCCCATTCCGAACGAAAAATTCTTATACTTATTTCCTGCATTCTGCTTTTCAAATGATATTTTCGTTTGAGAGAATACATTTGAAGTCAGCATAAGAAGAAACATCATGCTCAATAAAATCCTATTCATCAATTCAGCTATATCAATTATTAAATAAATTTAAACATCTAATTTTGCATACCTTGCATTCTCTTCGATGAATTTTCTTCTTGGCTCAACCTCTTCACCCATCAGCACTTTGAACATCTTATGTGCTTCTTCTGCATTTTCATTTGTAACCTGAAGGATCGTCCTTGTTTCCGGATTCATAGTAGTTGACCAGAGTTGTTCAGGGTTCATTTCACCAAGACCTTTAAATCTGGATATGCTTACGTTTTTATCTGAGACCACAACAGCCGCTTCATCTCCGCCTTCAATTATTATCTGTGATTTATCGATCTTAAAGTTCTTTAATATTTCATCTCTTTCAGCTTCATCAAATGCATAGAGCTCAGTTTTCCCTTTTTTTATTTTATATAAAGGTGGCTGTGCAATATAAAGCTTTCCTGTATCAATAATTTCTTTCATGTGACGATAGAAGAAAGTAAGAAGAAGTGTTCTGATATGTGAACCATCGATGTCGGCGTCGCACATCAGAATTATTTTTCCGTATCTTACTTTCGAATGATCGAACTCATCTGAATTCCCAATACCTGCACCAATAGCAGTTATAATGTCTCTTATCTGCTCGTTCTCAAGTATTTTATTTATTCTAGCTTTCTCAACGTTAAGGATCTTACCCTTAAGAGGAAGAATTGCCTGGAATCTTCTGTCTCTTCCCTGCTTTGCAGAACCACCTGCTGAATCTCCTTCGACTAAATAAATTTCACATTGTGCAGGATCAGTGATCGAGCAATCGGCTAGCTTTCCCGGTAATCCGGAAAGTTCCAGAGCATTCTTTCTTCTTGTAAGTTCTTTTGCTCTTCTTGCAGCTTCTCTTGCTTCAGCAGCTCTAATACATTTTTCAATTATCTTTTTCCCGATAGATGGATTTTCGTCAAGAAAATTTCCAAGCTGCCTGTTAGTAATGGTCTGTACAATTCCTTTTACTTCACTGTTTCCAAGTTTTGTTTTTGTCTGTCCTTCAAACTGTGGTTCCGGCACCTTAATGCTGATAACGCATGTAAGCCCTTCTCGAAAATCGTCTCCGGTAAGTGTAAGCTTATCACCTTTGATCAGATTTTGCTTTGCGGCAAAAGAATTCATTGTACGCGTCAGTGCAGATTTAAATCCTTCAAGGTGAGTACCACCTTCGTGCGTATTTATATTATTTACAAACGTAAAAATATTATCGTTATAAGAATCATTGTACTGAAAAGCAACTTCAACCTGAACATTTTCATCTTCACCTTCTACAAATATCGGCTTAGCTGTTAATGATTTTTCACCTTCATCAAGATATTTTACGAAATCAACAATGCCACCTTTAAATCTGAACTCTTCTTTCTTATCATTTCTTTCATCATCAATAATGATAGTCAGATTCTTATTAAGATAAGCAAGCTCTCTCAATCTTGAGGAAAGCGTTTCATATTTAAATGTTATAACTTTAAAAATCTGCTGATCAGGAAAAAATGTGACTTTCGTACCTGTTTTCTTTACAACTTTGCCGATTTCCTTTACTGGCTTAACTGGTTCGCCGCGCTGATATTTCTGATAAAATATTTTTCCTTCTCTGTAGACTTCAACTTCAAGCCACTCGCTCAGAGCATTTACAACTGAAACTCCAACACCATGAAGACCACCAGATACCTTATATGAATCGCGGTTGAATTTTCCTCCGGCATTTAGCTGTGTCATTACAACTTCAAGTGCAGATTTACCTTCAGTCGGATGCATTCCGGTTGGAATACCTCTTCCGTTATCTTCAACTGTAACCGAGCCTTCCTTATTGATAGTTAAAGTAATTTTATCGCAAGCACCTGCAAGCGCTTCATCGATCGCATTGTCAACTACTTCATAAACGAGATGGTGAAGACCTCTTGTTGAAACATCACCAATATACATCGCAGGTCTTTTTCTAACGTGCTCCATACCTTTGAGGACCTGAATATCACTGGCGCCGTAATTCTTTTCTTCTTTTGATTCTGCCATAATTTTTTATATGAAAACTATATCTTTAATATTTTTGTTTTTCAAAATTGAATTTACTTTTTCAAGTATTACAGGCTTCCGGACATTAAGCTCGTACCGCCATACTGCTGTTTCAACGCTAATAAATAATTTGTTTTTTTCTATTTTAACCGGAGTTGAGAACTTAGAAATATTCTCGCCAACACACTCAGTCCATACATTTAATATCTTGAGCTCCTGCATTCTTGAATCCATGCCAAGATATTTCATAAAATCATCTATCTCGTCACTAATACAAACTGTCTTTCCTAATCTTGTATTTAATTCTTTTTTATTCATTTTAAAATTGCATGAGCGTTTAAAAAATTAAACCACTCTCCCTTTGTCAACCTTCATCACTTTTATCTCACTATCGCTATAAAACTTTTTCAGATTCTCAGAATATTCCAGATTAGTTGTAGTAAGAAATATCTGTCCGAAATCCTTCAAATGCGAAATTATCATCGATACCCTGCTGCTGTCAAGTTCTGAAAGAACATCATCCAGAAGAAGAACAGGATTTACTTCCCTGACGTTCTTTAGATGATCATATTCAGAAAGCTTCATTGCTACTAAAAAAGTCTTATGCTCACCCTGTGATGCAAAATGCTTTAGATCGAAGGTAACATCTTTTTCCATGCTCATTACATATTCATCTCTCTGAGGACCTGCAAGGCTTAAGCATCTTTTTATTTCCTCCGGCACGATCTTATTCAAATGAGTCAAATAAGAATTTTCTATTTCAGCCTGGCTCATTCCCGGATTATTCTTAATATCTTCAATTACAGGATCATACTTTATATCTGCTTCCTGTTCTTTTTTAATTAGGAACGAAAAATTCTTTTTAAAAAAGACAAGATAATCATCAAGAAATTTTATTCTTCTGTAAACAATATCAGCAGATACTTCAGCAAGCTTTGCATTATATGCATTAAGGATATCAATAAGCTGACTATAAGAAATATTCTTTTCAGAATTATACTTTTTTAGCAGTGCATTTTTCTGCTTAAGAATCTTATTAAGATTTCTCAGAAGGTCAAAATATACTCTGCTGCATTGAGAAATAAGTATATCAAAAAATCTCCTTCTGTCTGCCGGATTTCCATAAGTGATCTTCAGATCATGAGGTGATAGGAAAACCATTGGAAATCTTCCGAATATCTCTGAAGAATAATTCCCGATCTTATTTTTATTTAAAAGAACTGTTTTGGACTTTAGCTGCTTATTGTAATTCATCAGGATATTATCGGCATTTCCATTTGAGTGGCCGAAACTCCCTTCTATAAAAAACTCTTCTGATCCTATTTTTAAACAGTCAGATTCAGATGTTCCTAAAAAGCTTTTTGTGAAGCTTATGAATGATATTGCTTCGAGTATATTTGTTTTTCCCTGTCCGTTGTTCCCGTAAATAAAATTGAACTTGCTGCTGAAGTCAAGAGATTGTTCACCATAATTTCGGAAATCCTTTAAGGATAATTTTTGCAGGATCATAGCTTCCGGTCATATTTCAGCATTCTTAGCTGATCCTTACAGGCATGATAAGTTCAATAAATTCTTCATTCTCCTGCTGCTCGGTAGGATACAGTATTGAGGCTTTAGTAGGTGAATTCATTTTTATCAATACTTCATCTGTATCTAAATGCTGTATAGCCTCAAGAAGATATTTTGTATTGAATGCAATTGAGAACGGTTCTTCATCAAAATCTATATCTCCGGCATTTGCTGTGAAATTGCAATCAAGTGATTCTTCTGATTCAAATCCTGTTGAAGGATTTTCCGATTGAATGCTCAAGGATTTATTCTTCACTTCCATCTTCACTCTTTTAGTGATGACATCTGCAAAAATTAGCGCTCTGTTAAGAGACTCCATCAGCTGGGCTCTTTCGATCTTAAGTGTTTTATTGCTGTCCTTAGGGATCACAGATTCATAATTTGGATAAGGCTCTGATATTAATTTTGAATAAATAACAACTTCACCGAACTCAACTTTAAGATCTGTTTCAGTATAAAAAATTGTTGTGTCTTTATCCTGATTCAGCTTTAAAATCAGCTCACAAGTTTTAATAGGAAGAACAAGCTTCTCTTCATTACCTTCAAAGTTCACATTTCTTACAACTTTTGCCAGCCTGTAACTGTCAGTAGCTACAAATCTTGATTCATTTTTTCTGAGATCGAATAATATACCTGAAATAGTTCTTCTGTCATCGGTACTGGCTGCATGATAAATCCTTGAAAGGATCTTTCTAAGAACGCTTCCTTCAAATTTTATTGAACTGAAATTATCAGCTTCTTCAGGCATTGGAAAATCTTCGGCATTCTCTCCCGCAATAACATATTTTCCGGTCTTTGTCTTTATCTTCATTTTGTTATCTGCTGATACTTCTACAGATATTTTGCTTTTTGAAGTAAAGTCATCGCTCATCTTAAAAAGATCTTTCATAGAAGCTTTAAGTTCTGCCAATGAACCTTTCAGATCATCATTTTCCTTTGATGATTCTTCTGCTTCTTTTAATCTTGTGCTTAACGCTTCTTTTTCATCAGAAAGAACAGAGCCTGAAAGTGTCAGGCTTTTCTTCGCATAATTATATTTGAAATTGTCATTGAATAAAGATGAACCAACAGAGCTCGCAAGGATCTTATCATGATCTTCCTGTGAGAATCCTGTCTCGAATATTTTTTTTGTTAATCCATGCGACAAAGATCTAACAAGATCTAAAAGCTTTTTAGACGGAATGGCGCATTTTTCTGCTGTTGAAGCAGTTTTGCTTTCGTTTTTTACTTCTACTGTAGTTTTAATAAATATATCGAGATCTGAAGAAAGAAGGGTAAGCTTATCGTCCTTAATTTCCAATAAAATGTTTTCAAGTATTTTCAGCGGAGATCTGTTGCTGACAACTGAATTTAATTTTATTAAAGAACTGATAAAACTATCAACTGTAATGACAAATTTCATTAGCCTTTGAAGTGATAAATTTTATATTGAATGCTTTAAAATACTCATAAATTAAAGAATTTTCAATTCATTAGATAATGATTTTAATCATATTTTTATCTTATTTTAGAATTTAATTGTGACCCTATGGAACCTTAGTCTTTATTGAAGGTTTAAATATTAAAAGGTATTAATAGCAATAAGGATTAATTAATATCAATTTTATAAGAACAATATTT